>NZ_QUIO01000045.1:0-33675 GCF_003480145.1 Ruminococcus sp. AM42-11
TAAACCCCCTTGAAGACGACGAGGTAGATAGGGCAGGGGTGGAAGTGCAGTAATGCACGGAGCTGACTGTTACTAATAGGGTGAGGGCTTGACCAACAATCGCAAGGTTTTGAAAAAGATTCTTGACAAATATTCCACAAGGATGTAACATGTATGTAGTTTTGAAGGTGCAAACCTTTATATTCCTCCTTAGCTCAGTCGGTAGAGCATTCGGCTGTTAACCGAAGTGTCGTTGGTTCGAGTCCAACAGGGGGAGTTTAATCGGAGCATGAAGCCCGATTTGATAAGGCTCCATGGTCAAGCGGTTAAGACACCGCCCTTTCACGGCGGTAACAGGGGTTCAAATCCCCTTGGAGTCATTCGCTTCGGCGAAGAACTAAATAATATGGTGCCATAGCCAAGTGGTAAGGCAAAGGTCTGCAACACCTCTATCCCCAGTTCAAATCTGGGTGGCACCTCTTAAAGCTCTTGATTTATTCAAGAGCTTTATTTGCGCACAAAATTCCGGTGCAAAATAGGTTGGGCTTGATCTGAAGGGGTGCGAGTTGCATTGAAAGTTCTGAACAGTTTCGAGGTGTACTGCCGGAAGAAATTTTGGATTTGACGAAGGAGAAGAATTGAAATGAAAGAGGACAGACAGGACCTGACCACAGGCTCTATCTGGGGGAAAATGCTGTTTTTCAGTATCCCTCTGGTGCTGACCAACTTTTTGCAGGTGTTGTTTAATATGGCGGATATCGCGGTTATTGGTCAGTTTGCGGGCTCTTTATCATTGGGGGCAGTGGGATCCACTACTACGCTTGTAACTCTTTTTACGGGCTTTCTGATCGGTATGGGCGGCGGTACCAATGTTCTGGTGGCAAGATTTTTCGGAGCGAAGGATAAAGAAAGTACGATCAAGACGATACATACGGCTCTTTTGGTAAGTATGGCTGCGGGGATGATCGTACTGATCTTTGGACTGCTCTTTTCAAAAGGAATTCTGGAGCTGTTGAATACCAAGGAAGAACTTCTGGATGGTGCAGTACTGTATATAAGAATCTATTTTCTGGGAATGCCGGCAATGGCTCTTTATAATTTTGGTAATGCGGTGTGCAGTGCTTTTGGAGATACGAAGAAGCCTTTGTATTATCTGGGTGCAGCTGGTATTGTAAATATAGTATTGAATCTGTTTTTTGTAATTGTCTGTAAAATGGATGTGGCAGGTGTTGCAGCTGCAAGTATTATTTCCCAGTATTTATCTGCGTTTCTAATCCTCCGGGCTCTGGTAAAAGTGGGCGGGGATTATGCACTTCGTCTTTCCAAACTGAGGTTTGACAAGAGAATGGCAGGATACCTCATCCAGATCGGTCTTCCGGCAGGATTGCAAAACGGTATTTTTCAGGTGGCAAATCTGTTTATCCAGGCTGGCGTTAATACCTTTGATGCTACGATGGTGGCAGGTAATTCCGCTGCGGCAAATGCGGATGCTCTTTTGTATGACTCCATGGCTGCTTTTTATACAGCCTGCGGAAGCTTTATGGGGCAGAATTACGGTGCAGGGAAAAGAAAAAGAGTGCGAAACAGTTATCTGGTCAGCCTGGCTTATTCCTTTGGAATTGGAACCATAGGTGGTATTGCACTGGTTATCTTCGGCAGACAGTTCCTGGGACTTTTTACCAATGATCCTGCGGTTGTGGATGCCGGAATGAAAAGACTTACGATTATGGGTTTCAGTTATGGATTTTCTGCATTTATGGACAGTGCCATTGCAGCTTCCCGTGCTCTTGGAAAGAGTGTTATTCCTACGGTTATTGTAATTATAGGATCCTGTATTTTCCGAATGGTATGGGTAAATACGGTGTTTGCCTACTTTAAGACGATTCCGTCTTTATATCTGCTGTATATTTTCTCATGGGGAATTACGGCAGTGGTGGAAATTATATATTGGGTACATGTATACAGGAATACAAAAATCGGATAAAAAATCCCGGGCATATGTGCTTCATAAAGAAAGCTGTGCCCGGGTGTTTTTTGTCTGGAATTATGTGAAATTATTCAGCTGCTGTAACAGATGTAATGTGCGGGTTTACGCCCTCATACCAGTACAGGAAGCCTTCCATATTGATCTTATCGCCAATGTTCAGAGCTTCTACGGCTTTGTAAACATCGCTGTCTTTGTCACAGAGATAAGACTCTACTGTGAAAGTATAGGTTTCGCCGTTAAGGGAAACGTTGAAGTAAAGGTCATCTCCCTCAGAACCGGATCCATCGTAATTGTAAAGGTAAGCTACATCGTTTCCGTCAGCATCCTGTCCGGCAGCTTCTACGGTCATTCCCTTGAAAGATACCAGCTCGTTCTGATGATCAATCAGCTCGTCCTTACCAAGAAGATCTGTTACATCAAGCGGCTCTGCGATGTATTCGCCATCCTCAATCTCGAAAGAGGAAACATCTGCAACCTCAATCTCGCCAGACCATTCTGCCTTATATCCGGTTACTTTGATCTTGGTTCCCGGAACCAGCTTCTCATAGTCTTCTTCGGAGCATGGCATATTATAAATGAAGTATGCACCATCTTTGTCCTGGGTATAGAAGGTAGCTTTATCTTCCCACCAGGACTGCTTTGCCTGTACATAGGTCTCGATGGTAACTTCGTCATCAACAGCTGCTGCAAGGTATTCGTCATGGGTCATAACACCTTCGGATTTCACATCTGCATCTTCTGCAGTGCTGTCAGCTGCTTCTGTGTCATCAGCAGTTTCCTCTGCAGCAGTGGTATCCTCAGCCATAACAGCTGCCGGGAATGCAAATGTAAGAGAGAGCGCCATCAGTAATACAAGTCTTTTTTTCATAGTATCTCCTTTCTGGGTACGTAAATTCAGATGTCTGACAAGGTGAGTGTAAAGTCATCTGTCAAAAACGATTGTACACAATCACTTTTATTATAAACAAAATTATGGGGAAATCAAGCTTAAATATTACGCTTTTTTCGTTACTGTTCACTGGTAACGTTCCGCGAGGCGTTTTTTGTGAACAAAGTTCACAGAAAACCCGAGAATTGCGGCGCGAAATCATGCGAATGCATGATTTCTGTGCATCGCGAAGCGCGTTACTGTGAACGAAGTGAACAGTAACCTTTTTTCTTCTTTAATCGTTCAAGTAAAAGATAAAGAAGAATCAGACCCCAGACTACTGCCAGACTTCCAAGAAGAATTCTGGATTCTGCGGGAAGAGGTCCAAGCTCTTTTTTCCCTGAGGACTGATCAGAGGAAATCTGATCCAGGTGATACAGGGAGGTAACATCGCTGTAAAGTTTATCAATATAGGCATCATCAATCTCCTGTTTTCTTCGGACAGATTTGGTCACGCTTTCAATCAGCTGTCCTGCAGCATCACGTAAAGAAGCGGAGCCGTTAAATACAGGGGTAACAAAAGTGTGCTCTACATTGTCAAGGAGCAGCCTGGACGCTTTTATTTTTACATCGTAGTAAGTGGAATTGTCTTCCCCTTCCCTGGAAAGATAATCCTGATACTGGTCGGATTCCTGGGCTTTGCTGGTAACCGGCACATAACCTTCCGTTTCAGAATAAGCGGTCTGTACGTCATTTGTGAGCAGATACTGTGTAAAGAGCCAGGAGGCCAGCACTTCCTGAGGGTCTTTCTTATTGAAGATACATACAGAAGGTCCCTGTGAAATCATCTGCGGGTTATCCGGATCAAACTGTGGAATGGTCATAACCTCTGTTTCAAAATCCACCAGAGCATCAGAACTGATGTCCACAAGAGGGGCATTTGTACCCATCCAGGTGGAGCCTGCTGTGGAATCAATGGCAAAGATACATTGCCCTGCATTCAGGAAGTTAGCCGGATAACTGGAAATTTTAAAAGTGGAAAAAGCACCGGTTTTTACATGCTCCGCGATGGTATCCAGCAGACTTGCCGTGGTGTCGTTAAAAAGCTGGATCTCTCCGCTGTCAGTGGAATATCCTGCATTTTTCTGCTTTAGCATTTCAATCATCATATTGTCTGTGGACTTGTCAATAAATGGAATCAGCACATTCTGATCGTTGACCTTGTAGGTTCCATCTGCATTTTGCGCCATAGCGGCTTCACTTACTTCCCACACAAAATCCCATGTGAGGGTTTCTGGAAGGGTGTATCCAAGCTTTTCCACATAGGTTTTATTTACATAGCAGGCTTCTGTGGAGCGCATGAAAGGCAGTGCATAATAGTGACCGGAAAAAGAACACTCCTGTAAAAAACGGGGAATGATCTCATCTTTTTTCACTGAGGCGAATTCAAGCTTATCACCGCCAAGTCCGTAGCTGGAATCTGCCATCAGATCGTCCAGAGGGACAACGGTATCGTTTCCCGTAAGGTAGGTGGCAATATGGTCCGGGTAGGTGATACATACGTTCGGAGTGGTGCCTGTGGCGATGTTGGTGATTACATCGTTGTAGATTTTGCCGTAGTCCGTGTAAAGCCGAAGATCTACGGTGATATTGGGGTACAGGGCTTCAAAATCGGATATTGCCTTTTTATAGATTTCGGTCTGGGTTTTGTTTGTGTCGTTTTTGGCCCAGAAAGTGATCTCGTAATCTCTGGAGGTGTCAAATTCCCCGGGAATGGTAAAGGCACTTTGGTCCTTCGCGCCATGACAGCCTGTAAGCAGAGTCACAGAAGAAAGGGCAGCCAGGGAAAAAAGCAGGAAGGGCTTTTTGTGGAACGCTCCAGGATGTTTTTGTCTGAATAGTCTCATCCTTTTGTACCTCCTCTTGAAACTCCTGACATAATCTTGTTTCTGAAAAGCAGGAACAAAATGATCAGGGGCAGGGAAATCACAACTACCGCCGCCATCATAGCAGGGACATTTTCACGACCGAAACCGTTTTCGCGAATCTCCTGGATTCCGTTGGAAACCAGATAGTAGTTCTGGTCATCGGTGATCAGTCTTGGCCAAATGTAGGAATTCCAGCATTCGATTACCTTCAGGATAGCAATGGTGACCATGGTAGGCTTACAGATGGGAATCATCACCTTGCAAAGGTATTTCAGATCTGAGGTTCCGTCCACTTTGGCTGCACGGTAAAGCTCATCCGGTACCTGTTCGAAATTCTCTTTCAGAAGATAAATATAAAATACAGAGGTGACAGATGGCAGGATCAGCCCAAGGAAGGTGTTCCGCATATCCAGGTTGGTGATGGTCACAAAATTGGTAATGATCACAAGTTCGTTTGGAATCATCATCAGGGAAAGGAATAAAGTGAAAGCCAGATTTTTCCCTCTGAATTCAAGCCTTGCGAAAGCAAAGGCGGACAGTGTGATCACAACCATCATAATAGCAGTGGTGGCAACTGTGAAAATCAGTGTGTTCAGCAGATATTTTCCCAGGGGCACTGCTGTAAAGGCATCTGCATAATTCTGCAGGGTGGGCGTCAGTGTAAAGAAGGTGGGAATGTGCTCTGCGTTGTAGGAACTGTAGCTTTTTACAGAGGTAAGAAGCATCCAGTAAAAAGGAAACAGTACGACCAGAGCCCAGATGGTAAGCAGCAGGTAGACAAGGATGTTTCCCAGGGAATGCCGTCTGGCGGCAGTATGCTCCGATTTTGTAAACTGAGTGGTATCTTTTTCCATGTTTTCTCCTTTATGAAGACTAGTACATCGTTTTCGAAATAACTATACCACTCACTTGTCTGTGAATCCGATTGCACAGGCATAAAAGTCTCGGCGTAGCCGCTACGCCTGCGTTTTTATGCCTGCACACTCGAATCCACATCCTACGCGATTGGTGTAGTTATTTACGAAACGATGTACTAGAGCGTGTTTGAAAAAGGCTTTCTGTAAAATGTACGTCACAATTTGTGAGAGATTTTGCCCGAAAATACCTTTCAGATAAAGAGGATGAACCTTCACCGTTACGAGTAGTATACATGTTTTTTGCTTACAAGCAGGTTTATGCAGGTGATTGTCAAAACAATAACAAACAGCAGGATCGCTGCTGCTGAGGCATAGGACGGGTAGCCGCCGCCATTTCCGTAAAGCATGTCGTAAACATAACCTACGATGGTGTTCATGCCAGCTGCGTTTAAGTCTGTGCCAAAAAGGGCAACTGCATCGCTGTAAGCCTTGAATGCACCGATAAAACCAGTGATGATCAGATAGAAAACAGTGGGAGAGATCATCGGTAGGGTGATCCGGATAAAAATACGGAATCTGGAGGTACCGTCTACCCGGGCTGCATTGTAATAATTCTGGTTTACAGAAGCCAGGGCACTGGTAAGGATCAGTACCTTAAATGGCATAACGATCCAGATGGTATAAATACATAATACCAGCATCTTCGCCCAGTATGGTCCGTCAATAAAATCTACAGGTCCCTGTCCAAACAGCTTCAGCACCAGGTTTATCAGTCCGTCGGAATAAGCGGTTTTTTTGAAAAGAATCATGAATACCAGTCCAACGGCCAGTGTGTTGGTTACATATGGCAGAAAGTAAATGGTCTGGAAAAGTTTTTTCAGAGCCTTCACAGAACTTAAGGCAACGGAAATCAGAAGTGCCAGCAAAGTGGAAAGGGGCACTGTGATCACAACCAGGATAAAGGTATTCCGGATCGCCTGGAGAAAATATGGGTCATGAAGGACGTAGGAATAGTTGTACATACCTGTCCCATAGTAAGTCTGGGAAGCGGAATTATAGCCCTCTTCAAAGGAATAGATAAAAACATCGATAAGAGGGTAGACCATGAAAATACCCAGAAAAAGCATAGCCGGCAGAAGGTACAGCCAGCCTTTGAAGTTTCGTTTGTTCATAGGAGCCTCCCTTTAAAGGTTGATTCGTTCACCGTTATCATGCCGGAACAGGAAGATCTTGTTTGGCTTGATAGAAAAACGGATGGTTTTTGCATCAAGCCGGATCTGGATGTCAGAGCTGATGATGGAGCGGATCACAGGATTTACGGAGGATGCATGGGTGGAGACAACAGAGATGTCACGTCCCATTACTTCCATGCCTCCAAGCTGGCAGCAGAGCGCTCCCTTCTCATCGGGGATAAATCCCTCCGGACGGATTCCCACAGAAACCGGCTGGTCGGAGATCCCAGGTGTGAGAAGAACTGCATTTTCACCAATGTAAAGGCTTCCGCCACGGATTTGCCCCTCAAATACATTGATGGGAGGGGTACCAAGGAATTTGGCAACAAACAGATTTACAGGGCTGTCGTAAACGTCCTGTGGCTTCCCGATCTGTTGTACCACACCATCCTTCATGACTACGATCATGTCGGAAATGCTCATGGCCTCCTCCTGGTCATGGGTGACAAAGACAGTTGTGATCTTTGTTGCCCGCTGGATCTTGCGGATCTCTTCCCGGGTCTGGAGGCGGAGTCTGGCATCCAGGTTGGAGAGTGGTTCGTCGAGAAGCAGTACGCGGGGCATTTTTACAAGTGCACGGGCAATGGCTACGCGCTGCTGCTGACCGCCGGAGAGCTCGGAAGGACGTCGGTCCATAAGCTCTGTGATCTGCACCAGACGGGCTGCATTCTGAGCCCGCTCATCCATCTGGGATCTGGAAAGCTTGTCCTTTCCTTTCAGATTCTGAAGAGGAAAGAGGATGTTCTGCTTCACTGTGAGGTGGGGGTAAAGTGCATAATTCTGAAATACCATACCAACGCCGCGCCGCTCTGGGGGAAATGAAGTCACATCATCATCGCCGAAAAGGATTCTGCCGCTGGTTGGTTTCTCCAGACCGCAGATCATATTCAGGGTAGTACTTTTCCCGCAGCCGGAGGGACCTAGAAGTCCGATCAGCTGACCGTCAGGAATTTCGAAATTGAAATCGCTTACAGCTGTGACCGGCTCCTGAGCCTTTCTTCCACGGGGCGGAAACTGCTTTGTGAGATGTTCTAATACTATTTTCATAATTTCGCTCCTAAATGTTTAATAAAGGTAACTGTCCAGTACCTTCACAGTTACCCGCTTCGCACTGCAGCGGAAAGCCTTTTTCAAATATGCGCTGGATGTCGCTGGAGGCGACCAGCCGCAGGCGGAGAATCCTGCTTGCAGGATTCTGTTTTATTGGGATTTCTGCGAACTGCGTTCCAAAAAACACCTTGCAGAAAATAGCTGCTTAATAAAGTAATTATAGCGAATTTGCATGAGTTGTACAATGAAATTTGGAAAAAAAATCCTCCTGCCTGTCTGGCAGAAGGAAATAAGACTAAAGTATGTCTGAAAAATCATTCCCACAAATTGTGACGCACATCTTGCAGAAAGCCTTTTTCAGATACGCTTTAAGCTTCTGGATTGTCAGCAGAAGCGTTGTCAGAAGAAGCAGTATCTGTGTTATCCGTTTCAATGCTGTCAGGTGTGGAATCTGTACTGCTCTGAGGCATAAGTGCAAGCTCCAGGGAAGTATCTGAATAGAATGTATTTGCATTATACAGATAAAGTACTTCCTGAATTTCCTCTACCTGCATCAGTTCTTCCAGATCGTCATAGAAATAACGAGGGTCTACCATAACAATCTTGCGGTAGTAAGGCGCCAGGAAAGGTATCAGGCTGTTTGCGTAGGAGTCTTTGATCACAAGTAAGGTACGGTTTTCCTCTGTAGGGGTGGTGATCACAACCTTGCCATGGTTTCCGTTAAAGAACATGGCGTATTTGTCTCTGGTTTCCAGCTTGCTGGTATCGTAAAAGCTGGCTGTTTTTTTCTGTTCGTCTACATAATTTACAACAGAGGAAGGAACCGAGTCATCTCTTGGAAGAAAGACATCCATTTCTTCTTTCTCAGAAGCACGGAAACCGCTTTTGGCGGAAAGGGTTCCCTGGAAGCTCATGGAAACCGGGAGCTTGTCGTAGGAGATGGAAGAAGAATCGATTCCAAGTACCTTTGCAAGCTGCATATAAGCAAAGTAAGCTCCCTGAGTAGTCCAGTGATGGTCTGTGTGGTAATAAATTCCGTCATCCTTGTGCTGGGAAAGGGTGTCACGCACATCCACGAAAGTGACACCTGCCTTTTCAAGAGCAGCGGCAGTTGCGTTCAGATAAGGATTCTGGTCAGTGGCAGCAGCCAGGGCAGGGAGCTTATCTGAAAGGATATTCACGGCATTTGGCGCGATCAGCGCATACTGGGGGAGATCAGAATGCCTTGCTGCAAAATCTGTCATAGCGTTTACGGTACGGTTCAGACGCTCCTGGGAGGGTGCTGTAAAATCCTCCATCAGGTAACCGTTTTTGCCAAGAAAAACGCCGTTTTCCTCCGTATTTCCAAGGATACGCTGGGCTGTGGCGCGCAGTGTGATCCACCAGTCACGAAGGAAAAACTGGTCATTTACATAGGTTTCATAACCATCCGCAAATTTGCCGGATGTGAGCTGTGAAACGCTGATGGCCGGACGGGAGGCCAGCACACGGTTTTCCTTCTGGGAAAAGCCCCGGTCCGGAACTAAAAAATTGATTATCAGTACTGCCAGGATGAAGATTCCGAAAAGGCATCCGGTCAGGTGACAAAAATAGCGGTATCCGTTTGGTTTCTTTTTCATGGGTCCTCCAATTAATATGGTACCAGTTCAGGGCTTTTTCAAATTTACTCTAGAACTGCTGATACATAAATGGTGTGTAGGAACTGTAGATCATATACGCAATACAGAGGAAAAACAGGATTGCGTTTATCACTGCGGCAAGGTAAGTATTGCGTCTTGCAAGGCGCTTGAAATACTGGTAAAGCCCCGGACGGCAGCTGATCACGGAAATGATCATCAGGATCAGTCCGGATTTCAGTGCATACAGGGAGGCGCGGTCTGCGAAGCAGGAAGCTCCCAATCCAAACATGGCTCCCAGCATTTTTCCTATGGCTGCAGGTGTGGTCTGGCTGAAAAATACCCAGCCGATGATCACGGCAAACATGGTATATAAATTGCGAAGCCAGACGGGTGCTTTCTCAAGAAAACGTCCAAGAAGGAATTTCTCTGCCAGAAGAAGGAGACCGTAGTAAACACCCCAGAACACAAAGTTCCAGCTGGCGCCATGCCAGAGACCGGTGAGTGCCCATACCACAAGGATGTTGCGGATGTGTCGGCCTGTGGAAACACGGTTGCCTCCCAGTGGGATGTAGATGTAATCACGGAACCAGCTTCCGAGAGAAATATGCCAGCGGCGCCAGAATTCAGAGACGCTGGTGGAGATGTAAGGATAATCAAAGTTCTTGTTGAAATTGAACCCCAGCATTTGTCCAAGACCGATGGCCATATCGGAATATCCGCTGAAATCGAAATACAGCTCCAGTGTATATGCGCCAATGGCAAGCCAGGTTCCCACAAAGGAGGTAGTACCGGAAGCCTGAAGGGTGGTGTACAGAGCAGAAAGATTGTCTGCAAGGAGAACCTTCTTGGAAAGACCCTTGATAAATAGCTCTGCACCTGCACCGAGGCGCGTTGTGTTTATACTGCGGCGGCTGATGGATTCCGAAATGTCAGTATACCGGACAATGGGTCCGGCAGTCATGTGCGGAAACATGGTGCTGTATACGGCATATGGAAAAAATCCTTTACAGGGTTCTGTTTTTCCCATATAGATGTCCAGGATGTAGGACAGGTTCTTAAAGGTATAGAAAGAAAGTCCGATGGGCAATGCAAGCTGCGGATAAGTAAGCTTCAGTCCTGTGATACCGCTGATGGTATCAAGAAAAAATCCCCAGTATTTGAAAAATCCCAGGATCAGAAGGTTGATCACTACTGCGAAAATAAGGTTTCGCTTGCGGGATGGATCTTCATCGGTAATTTTCCCAAGCTCTTTGCCCATGTAATAATTGAAAAAGCTGGAAAACAGCATAAGAACCAGATAAGTAGGATCTCCCCATGCATAAAAGAAAAGGCTCCCTGCGAAAAGTACCGGATTACGGGCCCTGGCCGGCACGAAATAGTAGATCAGCAGAAATATGGGAAGAAAACAAAATATAAAAATTACACTGTTAAATACCATAACGTCAATTCTCCTATATCATGGATAATAAAGCCTGGCGAAGTTCCTGGGCGTTTTCACCGCAGAAATACCAGACATAGGCACCGCGCTTTTCTACAGAAGCTTCTCCGAGAAGTGCCATCTGATCAGTTCCATAGCCTTCGAAAATGTTCTTCTGACTTTCAAGATGAGCCTGAGCTGCTTCTAAATAGGCGCTTGCCTCAGAAGAAGAATTAGCCTTAACTACCAGAACTTCGTCTACAGACATCGGGGAGGCTGCTTTACGGAAAAAGTAGCTGTCTATGTCATTCTCATCTATCTGATAAAAACGGCGAAGACCGGAAACCCCTGGCTCACTAAGGTCCGTTACACCGGAAACCTGTTCAAGGGCAGCAGATATTTTGTCCATGGATACGTCTGCTGCGTAGTCGGACACATAGAGGCGTCCCAGATAGACAACCAGGAAAATTACCATGACGGATTTTAAGATAAGGGAACCGGTAAGCTTGAAATCAGAAAGGATGCTGGTTCCCTGATGTTTATTTTTCTTCAGATTGCCGCTCAGTTTGCCAGAAAAATCTGAGAGGATATTTCGTTTGGTATTCAGCTTCATACGAGACCTGCCCTTTCTGCCATATAAGTAAGCCATTTGGGGTAGTAATTGTAAACCATATGCTCACCATCCGGCTCATACATGCTTTCGTCTACAAGGAATGTATCGTCTATAAAAGTGCATCCCATTTCGTCACAAAAGTCCCTGAGTGCCTGATTAAAGCTGTCATAATAAGCAAGAGCAGGATTTTGGTCAATGGCGCTTTGCTGGATGGGAAGAATGCTGTTGATGTAAATGGCAGTATCAGGAAGTGCGTTCTGGATCTGTTTCACTTTCACACGGTAGGCGTCAATAAAAGCAGAGGAATCACCATTGTAAATTTCCAGGTCATTTGCTCCAAAGGACAGGAAAAATACGCTTGGATTCAGACTGATGGCGGTATTGATCTGGTCATCTGCATCGTCAATACGAAGTCCCAGCTTGGCAACTACAATACTGGTGTCAAGAAAACCATATTCTGCAATTGATTCTGTAATAGAGTCTCCTACAATAACAGTTCCCTGAAATGCCTGTTTAATTTGTACATCTGTGAGAATATCGCCAAGAACACCCTCCTCTGAGTCCGATCCGGTGGGCTTTTCTTTCTCGGAAAGTGCACGGATCGCATCCTCTATACTGGAGATATCGGCTGTTTCAAGCTTCTGAAGACGTTCAACTGTTTCCTGACATTGTTTGTCAGTATTGCCTGAACGAGAGCAAAAAAAAGCTACCCCTGCAGCCAGCACTACGACAGCTGGGATAACGGCAAGAATGGTTTTGTTGTTTTTTATATTTTTCAAAATTTAATTCTCCGATAAAAAATTAGATATAATGGAACTGTTCCCTGTTTGAACAGTTACGACATAATTCATTTTCCTTCGACATTCATTATAATACCACAGGGAAAAACTTCAAGTATAAAAATGGATTTTTTATATAGGAAATTATACTCTTTTTCCGGCTTTTTGTGGACGAATTTCACGAAAAGGTTTATACTGTCCAAAAAGAACCGGAGGATAACAGGAGGTTAAATGATGGAAGAGAAGAAAAGCAAAATTTTAAGAGGACAGATTCCAACATCTGTATTTTATATTCTTTTTGGACTGTGTCTGGCATTGATGCCTGTAGAAACGGTGAATGTTCTGTGCAAGGTGGTATTTGGGCTGGTTCTGATCGGGGCCGGTGTTTATCACATTCTGATCTTTGTTCTGGAAAAGGATAATTCTACCATATTGGATCTTTTTTCCGGTGTGATCGTGTTGGTGATCGGTATCTTTTTGTTTATGAATCCAACTGTGGTTGTGAAACTGCTGACTCTTATGCTAGGAGCTTTTATTCTGGTGGACAGCATCTGGATGATGCGCGGCAGTATGAAACTGAAGAAGCGCGGGCAGGGCGTTTGGAAGGCATTTCTGGTTGAAAGTCTGATTTTTATAGGACTTGGAATGCTGATCCTTGTAAATCCATTTTCTGAAATCAGGATGACCGTACAGATTTCAGGATGTATTTTTGTAGCGAACGGAGTGCTGGATATTATTTTTTATCTGATTCTGAAACACGGGCTGAAAAAAGAGATTCAGGATGGATCAGCTGGTGATGGAAAGAAAGAGGATAAAGTGACAGATATTGATGTGGCTGTGAAAGATGCTGAAACACCGGACTCAGGTTTTGAACCTGCGAAGAAGGTTGACACTGAGACAGTCGAATCTGGTGCTGAAAATACAGGTGCTCTGGAAGAACAGGCAAATCAGGAAGAACAGGCAAATCAGGAAGATCAGACCGATCTGGAAAAGCAGGCGGATCAGAAGCAGGAAGAAGAGGAAATTCTGGAGGAATGGAAGGATTGAAGCGGAACATTGTGATCATGGATTTTTCTGGAATTTACCAGGAAGAGCAGTTCTATGATGGAGAGCAGATTTCCTGGATAGACCTGAGTGATATTTCAGGAACCAACTGCTATTGCGATGGAGATGCCCAGGCGCAGATTCTGGAACGAATGGAAAAATATCCGGTCTCCGGAATTTATTTTATTGATTCCGGAAATTATCATTATATGAGCAGAATCGGGATCGGGCGGGTGAAGGAGCCCTTCAACCTGCTGGTATTTGACAATCATACAGACATGCAGCTTCCTGCTTTCGGAGGGCTTTTGTCCTGTGGGGGGTGGATTGCAAGTGCACTGGAAGAGGTACAAAAGCTTCAGGAGGTCTGGCTGATCGGGCCGGATGAGGAAGCGTACGGGCAGGTGGAAGAACCCTTTAAGGACAGAGTGCATTTTTTGTCCAGAGAGAGGCTGGCTGAGGCAAGGCAGTATATGGCTGAGAAAAAAGGTTCTGAGGAAGAACTGATCAGAAGCTTGGAAATTCCTGCCAATATACCGCTGTATATTTCCATTGATAAGGATGTGCTCTGTCCGGAGGAGGCAGCCACTACCTGGAGCCAAGGAGATATGACTTTGGAAGAGATGTTGAAAGTACTTCTGGCATTGTGCTTTCATTTTGAAAAAGAGAATGGAAAAATCCTGCAGGTGGATATCTGCGGGGAATGTGATCCGGATAAGAGTATGGAAAGTCCTAAAAATGATCATGCAAACAAGGAACTTTTAAGGTTCTGGAAAAAATGGTTTTGAGTGGAGAGAATAATTTATGAAAAATGAACTTTTGCGGATTGGTCCATTTACGGTCTATGGGTACGGACTGATGATCGCCATTGGAATTCTGGCAGCTTATTTTACCGGAGAATACAGGGCAAAAAAGCGGAAACTGCCCTATGAACACGTTTTTTATCTGGTGGTATGGTGCGTAGTGGGAGGATTCCTGGGCGCCAAGATCCTGTATTGGATTACAGAATGGAAAAGTATCCTGGAAAATCCGGGGTTCCTGAGTGCTACTCTGACCGATGGCTTTGTGGTATTTGGTGGAATTGTTGGTGGAATTTTCACGGCGTATGTATATTGCAGGGTGAAAAAACTGGATTTTCTGAAGTTTTTTGATACGTTAATGCCTTCTGTAGCGCTTGCACAGGGATTTGGAAGAATTGGGTGCCTGCTGGCAGGATGCTGTTACGGAAAAGAAACGTCCGGTGCTTTTTCCATTACGTTTCATACGTCTGCTTTTGCACCAAATGGGGTGGCGCTGGTTCCTACGCAGATTTATTCCAGTATTCTTGACTTTCTTCATTATGGTTTGCTGCTCCTGATTTTGAGAAGCCAGAAAAAAGATGGAGAGACAGCGGCGGCGTATCTGATTTTTTATAGTGCAGGAAGATTTGTGCTGGAGTTTTTCCGCGGGGATCTGGCAAGAGGAAGTGTGGGAGTGCTTTCTACGTCGCAGTTTATTTCGGTCTTTACATTTTTGGCAGGAATTGTGATGTTGGTACAGAGAAAACACGCTTCAAGTCATTGAAATGAAAAATAAAGCATACTCTTAAATGAAAAAGCTTTAAGGGGCAGTTATGGGAAATAAAGACGCGGGCAATTTGAGTATGCAGGAGTCAGTTTCACCGGCACAGAACGAGATGTATGCGGATTTTATTGTAAAATATATGGACGATTTTCAGGAAGACCTGGGCGATGTCCCAGGTTTTAGTTTTCAGAAAATAAACGGAATTTACGGGGTAGTTTATGCACCCTTGACAGAAATTGGAAGGTGGAATATCAATACGTATTCCTACAGTTCTATTCCAAAATGTTATACGCATATGGATCTTGGAGGCCTTAGTGCTTCCGGAATTACCCGGCTTCAGGAACAGCCCTACCTTCAGCTGAAAGGAAGCGGAACAGCTGTTGCGGTTGTGGATTCCGGAATTGACTATCGGAATCCGGTTTTTCAGAACGAAATGGGCAGCAGAATCCTTTGCATCTGGGACCAGACCTTAGAGGGAGATGGGAAAGAAGTGCCTTATGGTCGTGTCTTCTGGAAAAAGGATATTGATCAGGCACTGGCTTCCGGAAATCCTCTGGAAATTGTGCCCTCTGTGGATACGGATGGCCATGGAACCAGAATGGCTGCTATTGCGGCTGGAAATTATTTTCCTGAGGAGAATTTTTCTGGAGCCGCACCAGAAGCCATACTGATCATTGTGAAAGTGAAGCCTGCGAAAAAATATCTCCGGGAGTTCTATCTTTTCCCTGCAGAAGCGGAGCTTTTCCAGGAAAATGACATTATGATGGGAATGGATTTTGCAGTGCGAATTGCGAATGACAGAAGAATGCCTCTTTCTCTGTGCCTTGGAATTGGCAGCAGCCAGGGAGCACATATCGGGAAAAATCCACTGAGTCTTTATGTGGATTATATTTCCCAGTATTCGCTGATTTCAGTTTCTGTTGCAGCTGGAAATGAGGGAGCGGCAAGACATCATTACGCAGGCCGCCTTACAGAGAGAGAAAACCAGGCATTGGCGGAGCTTCGCGTTGGAAACAAGGAGCCAGGATTTACCATGGAATTCTGGGGCGAGCCGCCAGAAATTTATAATCTTTCTTTGCAGTCTCCTACAGGGGAAATTCTGGATATCAGCGCTTCACTGGGGGCGGTGACGCAGGAATTATCTTTTGTCTTTGTGGAAACAAGGGTGAAGGTAAATTATGTTTCTATTGAGAGGCAGACCGGATATACGCTGGTATATTTTCAATTTATCCAGCCGGTACCTGGAATCTGGCGTATTTTTGTTAGAGGAAGAGATGGGCAGAATGTAGGATTTCATATGTGGCTGCCGGTTCAGGGGCTGATTTCGGAGGAAACCTATTTTCTGGAACCATCGCCTTATAATACAGTGACGGCACCTGGAGATTCACTGGAGAGTATTACCGTGACTGCTTACCAGTATCGTGACAACAGCCTGTATGTCCAGGCAAGCAGAGGCTTTATGCCGGATGGAAATGTAGTTCCACAGGTAGCAGCCCCAGGTGTCCAGATCCGGATACCCCTGTTAAACGGTCTTTACGGAAATGCCTCCGGCACCAGCCTTTCTGCCGCTCAGACTGCCGGTGCGGCTGCACTTTTGTTCGAATGGGCGGTGATACGTGGGAATCAACCCTATTTTACCGGCTCGAGCGTGAAAAATTATATTACACGAGGTGCGGAGCGTGAAGAACGGATGCAGTATCCAAATCGGGACTGGGGATTCGGGAGAATGGATCTTTATCATACATTTGAGTTATTGGCGTGATAAAAATCCTTGATAAAACTTGACACAAAATATTGATTCTTTGTATAATAAACCCATAAAATACGGTGAAAACCTTACGAAGAATGTTTTATCAGAGTAATTGATAGACATAAGAGAAAAGCTGTGAAAATAATCCGATTTAAAAGGAGAAGAATATGAGCCTGAAGATTGAAAAGAAAAATGAAGGAACAAAAGATACTGTAATGCTGTCAGGAAGACTGGACACAACCACAGCTCCTGAATTGGATGTTTTTGCAGAGAAGGAACTGGAAGATACACAGGAACTGGTGCTTGACTTTGCAGATCTTGAGTACATTTCATCTGCTGGTCTGCGTGTGCTTTTGAAATTGCAGAAGGTTATGAATAAAAAAGGAAGTATGAAACTGATCCATGTGGGAGAAGTTGTAAAGGAAGTCTTTGAGATTACAGGGTTTACGGATATTTTAACAATAGAGTGACACGCGCTGCAGGTCTGGCAGGTTTTAGGAGTGGTCAGAGAACTTACCATGTGAGGAACCGGTTCAGCGCGCATTTAATAAAGGAATTCTGTATTTTGTGCAGGATTCTTTTTTACATAGTGCAGGAAAAAAGGTATGGTTACCAGGCGGGATGGCAACAGAAGCCTTGGTAGCGTATGGGAAAGGAGCTGTGAAATTTGAAAAGTATTACAGTGGAAGCAAAGATAGAGAATGTGGATAAAGTTACGGAATTTGTAAATGAAGTGTTGGAAGAAAAGGAATGTCCGTTGAAGGTTCAGATGCAGCTGGATGTTGCCATAGATGAGATATTTGGAAATATTGCTTATTATGCTTATGGGAAGGGCAGCGGAAATGCCACAATACAAATTGAAATGGAAGATAATCCGCCGAAAATCACATTGATTTTCATAGACCAGGGAATCCCTTATAATCCACTGGAAAACAAAGATCCGGACATTACACTGGACATTGAAGACAGAGAAATTGGCGGACTTGGAATTTTCCTGGTGAAGAAAACCATGGATGAGCTTTCTTATGAATATGTTGACGGACAGAATATTTTAACCATGAAAAAAGAACTGGCATAAGATAAAAAAACGAAACAGATAAATGTTTACAAAAAAAGGATGACTTTTTTGTGAATATTATATCCAAATATTTTGAGCTAACCTAATTGTTTTTGTACGCCTTATTTGGTATACTGTATAAAACAAAAGAAAGCAGGAAAATATTATGAAGAGAGGCAGTATTTTTGAAACGGATGGTATCCCGCGGATACAGGAAGCCCTTCCTCTTGCGTTGCAGCATGTTGTTGCAATGATCGTGGGATGTGTCACCCCTGCCATTATTGTGGCAGGCGCAGCAGGGCTTGAGAATAAGGATCAGGTCATTCTTATTCAGGCAGCTCTGGTAGTTGCTGCGTTGTCTACCTTGCTCCAGCTTTTTCCCATTGGGAAGAAGTACAGGATTGGTTCAGGACTTCCCATCATTATGGGTGTCAGCTTCGCATATGTACCAAGTATGCAGGCCATTGCGGACGGGTACGGAATCGACACCATTTTGGGAGCCCAGATTGTAGGCGGTGTTGTTGCCGTTATCATGGGAATTATGGTAAAAAAGATCAGGGTATTTTTTCCACCTCTGATCACAGGAACAGTGGTATTTACCATCGGACTTTCCCTGTATCCCACTGCGATCAACTACATGGCTGGTGGAACCTCTAATCCGGATTATGGCTCCTGGCAGAACTGGCTGGTGGCTTTCTTTACCCTTGCAGTGGTAACGGTCCTGAACCACTTTGGAAAAGGAATCTGGAAGCTTTCTTCTATTCTGATTGGTATGCTGGCCGGATATGTGGTATCCATTCCATTCGGAATGGTGGATCTTTCAAGCGTGGGTAAGGCAAGTGTGTTCCAGGTACCACAGCCGTTGCACTTCGGAGTGCATTTTGAGATTTCTGCATGTGTAGCCATCGGACTGCTTTTTGCAATTAACTCGATTCAGGCAATTGGTGACTACTCTGCAACTACCATCGGTGCTATGAACCGGACTCCCAAGGATTCAGAGCTTCAGGGTGGTATTGTAGCTTATGGTATTACCAATATTCTTGGAGCCCTGTTCGGAGGACTTCCAACTGCAACATACAGCCAGAACGTTGGTATTGTTACCACGACCAAGGTTATCAACCGCTGGGTTCTGGGACTGGCAGCTGCGTTCCTTGGAATTGCCGGATTTGTGCCGAAATTTTCAGCACTTCTGACCACGATTCCCCAGTGCGTATTGGGTGGTGCCACAGTTTCCGTATTTGCATCTATTGCTATGACAGGTATGAAGCTGGTGGCTTCTGCGGAGATGGATTACCGTAATTCCTCCATTGTAGGTCTGGCTGCAGCACTTGGTGTGGGCGTTTCCCAGGCAAATGCAGCACTTGCCACACTTCCTGCATGGGTGACTACCATTTTCGGGAAATCTCCGGTTGTGCTGGCAACGATCATAGCAGTCTGTCTGAACCTGATCCTGCCCAAGTCAAGGGATGAGGAGAAAGAAGAGAAAATTTATGACAGCCAGGTTCAGGAGAAACTGGAAGAAGATCATAAGATGTTTGGAAATGATCAGGAATAAGGCAGAAGAAATCATGGATTTTTGCTGATTGTGTGAAAAATAAAAAAAGTAAGAACTCCTTTGTTCTGTAAGATCAGTTAGAGCCTTTTTTAAACACGCTCTAACTGATCTTATAGAGAAAGGAGTTCTTTTCTTTTTTGTGAGCCACAAGAAAAACATGTAGAATATGTTTCGCCCTGTTTAAATCATGATACCGTATAGGGAAATTCTCTGCAGGGTCTGAACTCAGAACGGCGGGGTTATTTTGTTACTGTCCACTGGTAACGTTATTTTCTGTATACGCAGACCGGAAGTCCGTCTTCGCCCATAGGCAGTTCTACATTCCCTTGAATCAGCGGACGTGCATAATGGATGAAATCCTCTGTCACGTCAGAACCGTCCTGGCTGATCCAGGAAAGAGGAACGGTTTTCTCCTCATTACAGATTTCATTGACATCCTCAAGTCCACATCTCATCTGGTAAACGCCCTTAGAGGTCTCCTGACGGATGAAAGATACCATTTTTCCAGTTTCGCCTTTCAGCGCAGCCTGAACGCCGAAAATACCGGCTGTAATGGCCTCCTGGCGATCTGTGTCAGAGAGCATGGAGGCACTGCAGCGCTGGCTTACATTCAGTTCAATGGAGCGGGCTTTCACGCCAAGTCGGCTTCGCACCAGGTTTTCCAGATATTTACCGCAGCCTGCCAGCATTTTATGACCAAAAGTATCGGTGCCTACAGAATTGTCATATTCGCAGATAAAAGTTCCCTTATTATCATGAATGCCTTCGGAAACGCAGACAACAACATTACAGTTTTTTTCGAAGCAGGCTTCTGTTTTTTTCAAAAATTCTTCTGTATCGAAGGCTGTTTCAGGAAGATAAATAAGAAGCGGGTTATCGCCGGTATATTTGCGGGCGAGAGCGCTGGCTGCTGTGAGCCATCCGGCATGACGTCCCATGATTTCTACGATGGTCACGGATTTTTTCTCATAAACATTGGCATCCAGGGTGATTTCACGAACTGTGGAAGCCACATATCTGGCAGCACTGCCAAATCCAGGAGTGTGGTCAGTATGCACAAGATCATTGTCAATGGTCTTCGGCTCTCCGATAATGCGGATGTCACTGCCAATCATGGCTGCGTAGCGGGAAAGCTTGCTCACAGTATCCATGGAATCGTTGCCGCCGATGTAGAAAAACCAGCCTATATTCATCTCCTCAAATTTGCGGAAAAGCTCTGGGTATACCGGATCTTCCAGAGATTCCGGAAGCTTATAGCGGCAGGAGCCCAGGTAAGCGCCTGGAGTGTAGGTAAGATATTCCAGCTTTTCCCCGGGAAGTGCTTCTTCAAAGTCAAGGATGGTGCCCTTCAGAAATCCTTCAATACCGTTTACCATGCCATAAACATGTCCAATTTCTTCCTGTTTTATGCCCTCAGAAACTACACCATAAAGGCTGCTGTTGATAACTGCAGTAGGTCCGCCGGATTGTCCGACGATCAAGTTCTTTTTTTCCATTTTAATGAAACCTCCTGTTGTTCTTAGCGCCTGTTTGAAAAAGGTCTTCTACAAAATATACCACAAATTGTGACGCACATCTTGCTGGAATGATTTTTCAAACATGCTCTGGTATTTTTATTATAACAGGAGAGAGCGTATGTGGCAAATGAGAAAAATACGATTGTGGGAAAAGGAAGGATGGATTATAATAAGAAGCAGGGAAACTGCAAGAAAGCTGGGACTATATATGGAAAAAGAGCGTGATATGCGGTATGAAAAATTCCAGACAACAGGACAGGAGAGAGTTCGGCTCGCCTGCGCATTGGAAGGGCTTTTTTTAACAAATGAGTGCGAAGAAGAGAAAAAAACTGCCTATGGTCAGTATCTGAAGCGAAGAATCCGTCCTGCTATGGAAGCTTTGATCCGGGAAGAGAACGTGGGAAAAATGGAGCTCTTGGAGAGTTTTGGCTGGTTTGGAGCAGAAGAACTGGAGAATTTTATCTGTACTGCCAGAAGAGAGCGAAAGCTGGAGAGCCTGGTGTGGCTGATGAGGTTAAAGGATCAGAAATACGGATATAAAGAGAAAAAATTTGACCTTTAGCAGGAAAGAAAGCGAAACTATGCAGGACAATAAAGAAAGAAAAATGTCTGAAAATACAGGCAGTTTCATAAAGAAAAAAAGGCAATACCAGGAAATGGGAATGAAAATCCTGCATACCTGCAGGAGTGAAATCTGTGCAAGATTTCCATTTTTTTCTTATGCATCAGCAGCTCTTTCGGCGGTTGTGGAGACAAAAATGTCTCCAAACAGCATGGAAAATGAGAACTCTTTGCAGTCCTGGATCCATGGAATTGGAACTGACGGTGAGAGGATAATAGCAGACCCTGTATTCCTGATCTATATCTGGGCAGAGAAGCCGGAAAGGCTGAAAAGAGGCTGCCTGCACATGTTGTTTCACTGTCTTTATCAGCATCCTTTTTCTGACAAAAAGATGGAAGCAAGATTATGGAATGTGGCCTGTGATCTGGCTGTGGAGCTTCTGATCTGGCAGAATATTCCGGAAAATTTATGGCAATATTCGTCAGAAGAACTGCAAAAAAGAAGACAGATTTTTAAATTTTTTAAAGGCAGAAATTGCTCTGCTCAGGTACTTTATCAGCTTCTGAAACAGGAAAAACTCCCTTTTAATATTGAAGAGCTGGAATCTCTTTTTTCCTTTGATGATCATTCCCTATGGAGTGTAAATCCATGGAAAAGGGAACAAAAACGGAGCAGGTGGGAAAAGATTCTTACATATACCACCCTTGGAAGGGAGCGGCAGAAGCATCGGATCGGAGCAAGTTCTGGAAATAAAGAAGAGGAACTGGAGGAACTGTACAAAAGCCGATATGATTATCGGAAATTTCTCCGAAAATTTGCTTTTCCCAGGGAAGAAATCCAATTGGATGAGGATAGCTTTGATTATATTTTTTATAATTTTGGAATGAAGCAGTATGGAAATCTGCCGCTGATCGAGCCGTTGGAGTACAAAGAAGTGAATCGTCTGGAGGAATTGGTGATCGCCATTGATACCTCTGGTTCCTGTTCCAGAGAGATGGTCCGGAGATTCCTTGGAGAGACCTACCAGATCCTCAGCACCCGGGAGAATTTTTTTAAGAAAATGAAAGTATATATTGTCCAATGTGACTGTTGTATTCAGTGGTACCAGGTGATCCATTCAGAGGAAGAATGGAAAGAATATATGCAGAAGATAACCATACAGGGACGGGGCGGAACCGATTTCAGGCCTGTTTTTGAACTGATCAGAAAGGAACAGGAGAAGCGGGAATTGCAGAATCTGAAGGCTTTGATCTACTTTACTGACGGAGATGGGATTTATCCGAGACAGAAACCGGATTATGAAACGGCCTTTGTATTTGTGAAAAAGACGGAAAATATGAGACTCGTGCCGGACTGGCTTATAAACTGGTTATCGGCGAAAGGACAAAAATATGAATATCAAAGACGCAAAAAATGAGATTATCCATACCCTTGCTGCTTATCTGAAAAAGGACGGGAATGGAGTTTATACCTATCCTTTGGTACGGCAGCGCCCAATCCTTCTGATCGGTCCGCCGGGAATCGGGAAAACTGCAGTTATGGAGCAGGTTGCAGCCGAATGTAAGGTGGGCTTGGTGGCTTACACCATCACGCATCATACTCGTCAGAGTGCAGTGGGACTTCCCAAAATTGTCACCAGGAATTACGGTGGTACGGAAATTGATATAACAGAATACACCATGAGTGAAATTATTGCTTCTGTGTATGAGTACATGGAACAAACGGGAAAAAAGGAGGGAATCCTTTTTATAGATGAGATCAATTGCGTGTCGGAGACGTTGGCCCCGGCTATGCTGCAGTTTTTGCAGAACAAGACCTTTGGAACCCATAAGGTACCGCAGGGATGGATTATTGTAGCTGCTGGCAATCCGCCTGCATACAACAAATCTGTCCGGGAATTTGACATTGTTACGCTGGATCGTGTAAGAAAGATTTCCATACAGGCAGATACAGATGTATGGCTGGAATATGCGGGGGAAAAGGGCATACATGGCGCAATTTTGTCCTATCTTTCCTTTAAAAAAGAGAATTTTTATATGGTGGAAAATACAGTAGATGGCAAGTTTTTTGTGACTGCCAGAGGTTGGGAGGACCTTTCCGAAATACTGAAAAGTTATGAGGAACTGCAGGTGGAAATCGGAGAGGAACTGATTGGGGAATTCCTTCAAAAAGAGGAAATTGCAAGAGATTTTGCCGGTTATTACAGACTGTATGAGAAGTATAAATCTGATTATCAGATACAGGAAATTCTTGATGGAAATGTAATTTCCGGGCAATTGAAGACTTGTTGCGATATGGGAAAAAAAGCATCTTTTGAAGAACGCTTTACTGTAACTGAAATGCTTCTTGAAGCTGTGACAGAAAGAATTTCAGTTTTTCAGAAAATAGATGAAAAGACAGAAAAACTATACGAAAATCTTAAATTGCTGAAGATTTTTTTGCAGGAAAAGAACAGTGTAGAAGCTATGGAACAGTTTGTTGCTTCCAGAAGAAAAGCACTAGATGCGAAAATCTGTTCAGAGCTTCTGACAGCAGAAGAAGCTGCCAGGGAAGAGGAACAGATCAGAATTCTGGAAGAGTATTTTTTCCAGTTGAAAGAGCTGCATATTTCTGACGTGGCAGAAGGAATAGAACAAATCGGCGAAAGGTTTGGCAATGTTTGCAGATTACGAAACGAGAAACTTGAGGAAACGAAGAAGATGCTGGAACAAGCCTTTTCTTTTCTGGAAGAGTGCTTTGGGGAAGGGCAGGAATTGCTGTTGTTTGAAACCGGACTGACAGGAGATGACAGATGCAGTATTTTCATCTCTCAGTATGGCTGTCCTTCTTATTTTAAACATTGTGAACTTTTGCTTTACAGCAAAAAAGAAAATGAGCTGAGGAAAGAGTGCAGGGATTTGCTGGAAGAATAAGTGAAGAATGTAGGAATTACTGATGCTGAAGGTATGACGTGTATAATACTCTGAGCACGAAATCATGCTTTGCATGATCTCGCGCCGCAATTCTCGGGTTTTCTGTGAACTTTGTTCACAAATAACACCTCGCGGAATGCGACCAGTGAACAGGAACTGTTGCTGTTCACTGGTAATATATCCTGAGACAGAGGTTGCAGGAAAATTTTATAGTCTATATAATATAGAGAGATTTTAAAAGTTTTATATATGCGAAACTTCAGATTATGTAAATAATATTGGTAGAAGGAGGTTGCTATGAGCGAAGATAAGAAACCAAAAAAGAAGAAAAAAGCAGGTGATGTATTTCTCACAATTGTACTGATTGCTGCAATTTGTGTATTCTGTTATGCGGCATATAATCTTTATCACATTTATACAGAGTATAAGAAAGGCTCAGATGAGTATAATGCGATTGCCCAGATGGCGGTGACAGAGCGTGATCCGGATCAGGACAGTACCAGTGAAAGTGAGGAAGCAGCAGGACCAGACGGACCGGCTCTGAAGGCCCCGCTGGATATTGATTTTGATTCTCTTCGAAGCATTAATACAGATGTGATCGGCTGGATCTATGTGGAGGCGCTTGATGGTGTCAGCTATCCGGTGGTAAAGGGAACTGACAATGACCAGTATCTTCATCTGACATATGAGAAAAATTATAATTTTGCCGGAACTATTTTCATTGATTATGAGAATAAGGCAGATTTCAGTGACTGCAATACGTTGGTATACGGTCACAATATGAAGAACGGGACTATGTTTGGACAGCTGAAGAATTTCAGTAAGGATGATTCTGCTTACAATAAGAGCAAATATTTCTGGATATTTACCCCGGAGAAGACTTACCGGTATGAGATTATTTCTGCGTATACCACAGCGGTAAACAGTGATACATATACACTGTTTAAGGGACCTGGACAGGAGTTTGTGGATTATATGAATAAAATAGTCTCCTATTCTGATGTTAAGACTACACCAGGTGAGTTGGGCGTAGACGACAAGATCGTTACCCTTTCCACATGTACCGGTAATGAGTCTACCCGTTATGTGGTTCAGGGAAAAAGAGTGGATACTTTGGATGTTGTGAAGAAATCAGACAGCACGAAGCAGACAGGTGATAATTAGAATCGGATCTTCTTGAAAAAAGCATGCAGACCTGTAAACGGCCGGGAAATTTCTGCAGGGCTGCAGAGGGATTTTGAGAGAGATATCGGAAAGCATATTACTGAAAAATGTGTACCGTATAATGATTGGAGGAATGGACATGAGTAAGGAAGTGGAAAGGCTTCAGGAGCTGATCGACCAGTACGATAATATTGTATTTTTCGGAGGAGCAGGAGTTTCTACGGAGAGCGGGATCCCGGATTTTCGAAGCCAGGACGGACTTTATAATCAGAAGTATGATTATCCGCCGGAAACTATTTTAAGTCATACCTTTTTCATGGGTCATCCTGAGGAATTTTATCGTTTTTATCAGGACAAGATGCTATGCGATACAGCGAAGCCGAATGCAGCTCATCTGAAGCTGGCAGAGCTGGAAGAAGCCGGAAAGCTGAAAGCAGTTATCACCCAGAATATTGATAATCTGCATCAGATGGCAGGCAGTAAACATGTACTGGAGCTTCACGGAAGTGTATACCGGAATTACTGTATGAGATGTGGGAAATCCTATGACTTCAAATATATGAAAGCAGCGGAAGGGGTTCCAAGATGTTCCTGCGGTGGAATTATCAAGCCGGATGTGGTTCTTTATGAAGAAGGACTGAATGACCGCACTATCAATGAGTCTGTGCGTGCTATTTCCCAGGCGCAGGTTCTTATTATAGGAGGGACGTCCCTGGCAGTTTATCCTGCGGCAGGATTGATCGATTACTTTTCCGGAGAACATTTGGTAGTGATCAACAAGTCCCCGACACCAAGAGATCGGTATGCAGATCTTTTGATCAAGGAGCCTATCGGACAGGTGTTTTCCCAGATAAAAGTAAAAAAATAGTGTGCTGAAAAAGGTTCTAAAGCAGAAATGAAGCAGGTAAATAAGGAGTTTATATATGGCAGCAGTTGTTTATGAAGTTGGAGATATTGTTACATTGAAGAAGGGTCATCCATGCGGCAGCAAGAATGGGAAATCTTAAGAGTAGGTGCAGATTTTCGCCTGAAATGTATGGGCTGTGGACACCAGATCATGGTACCGCGGAAGATGGTGGAGAAAAACACAAAAAATCTTCAAAAAAAGGAAAAATAATGCTTTACAGCCTGAAAAAAGTATGTTAGAATCAAAAATCGTGATATATAAAATATCCTTGCTCTTTGACAGGCAAAGGGCCAACAGACCATAAGGAGGTAAGACAAGCATGAACAAGTACGAGTTAGCATTAGTTGTTAGCGCAAAAGTTGAAGACGAAGTACGTGATGCAGTAGTTGAGAAAGCTAAAGGATACATCACTCGTTACAATGGCGTTATCACAGACGTTGAAGAATGGGGTAAGAAGAAATTAGCTTACGAGATTCAGAAAATGCATGAAGGCTTCTACTACTTTATTCAGTTTGAGGCAGACGCACAGTGTCCGGCAGAAGTAGAAAGACATGTACGTATCATGGACAACGTATTAAGATACTTAGTTGTCAGAAAAGACGCATAATCTTTTTGCATAATCGGATTTAGAAAGCACCATTAAGAGCCCGTTCACTTAGTATATTAAGAGAGGTAAGAAGAATGAACAAAGTAATTTTAATGGGACGCTTAACAAGAGATCCTGAGGTAAGATATTCCGCAGGAGAGAATGCACTGGCAATTGCCAGATACACATTAGCGGTAGACAGAAGATTCCGTCGCGATGGAGAAGCAAGTGCTGATTTCATTCAGTGTGTTTCTTTTGGACGTACGGCAGAGTTTGCTGAGAAGTATTTCCGTCAGGGACTGAAGATTGCCGTTACAGGTCGTATTCAGACCGGAAGCTATACCAACCGTGATGGACAGAAGGTTTACACTACAGAGGTTGTTGTGGAAGATCAGGAGTTTGCTGAGAGCAAGGCTTCCAGCGACAGTTATGCTGCTTCCCATCCGCGCACAAGTGCACCGGAGGCATCTATGCCGAACCCGGGAACCGCTGCAGAGGGCTTTATGAACATTCCGGATGGCATTGACGAGGAATTGCCATTTAACTAGAGCTTAGCTCTTAGAACTGAATAAAACAGGAGGAAAACCAACATGGCTTACAATAATAGAAGCGAAAGACCAGATTCTCCAATGAAGAGAAGAGGCGGCCGCAGAAGAAAAAAAGTTTGCGTATTCTGTGGTAAAGAGAATAACGAGATCGATTACAAGGATGTAGCAAAATTAAGAAAATATGTTTCCGAGAGAGGAAAAATCCTTCCTAGAAGAATCACAGGAAACTGCGCGAAACATCAGAGAGCTCTGACTGTTGCTGTTAAGAGAGCACGTCATCTTGCTATGATGCCATACATCCAGGACTAATTTGGAAGTGTTTACCGCCATCCGGAAGGATGGCGGTTTTTCTATCTAGAGCGTGTTTGAAAAACCATTTCCGCAATCTGCACGCCCCACTTTGCGGTATATTTCACCCGAATTCGGTTGCCGTAGCCCACTACGGCGCCCTCATCCGGGCAAAATCTCCCACAAATTGTAACGCACATCTTGCAGAAAGCCTTTTTCAAACACGCTCTAATCTTCTATGGAAAAATACTCAGAAATCTGTTATACTATCTGGCAAAGGCGTATTTTGCCTGTCACTATGTAAAAGGTACCTGAGGATTTGTAAGTGAGGATAAACTTATGAATAAAAAACTGAAATTCAAGGGATCCATGAAGCAGTTCATGAGGTGGCCACTGTATCTGACCATTCTTCTTATATGGCTGGATATTCTTATTTTTATGGTAAGTGTGAAAGCAGGAATTCTTGCTACACTTGGAATTGTGGTATATATTGTGGCAGCACTTCTGCTTACCCGCTTTCACAGGCCGCTGATTCTCAATGATCTGATCGCGTTTGCCAATCAGTATGAATCTCTTGAGAAGCGTCTTCTGGATGATCTGGCTCTTCCTTATGCCATTATGGACACCAATGGAAGAATGATCTGGTCCAACAAGGTATTTGCAGAGCTTACCGGGAAAGAACAGCTGTATAACAAGCACATTACCACTATTTTTCCGGAGATCACACCGGATAAACTTCCTGTACCTGAGAAACAGGAGATCACAGAGATGAGCACCAACTTTGGTGACAGGATCTATCGTGTTTCCATGCAGCTGGTTACTATGAAGGATGTGGTAAATGAAGCCCGTATTCTGGAAAATGTGGATGCAGACATTAATCTTGTGGCAATGTTTTTCTATGATGAGACAGAGCTTCAGGAATATATTCAGAAGAATGAGGATGATAAGCTGGTAGTAGCTCTGGCATATCTGGACAATTATGAAGAAGCTCTGGAAGGTGTGGAAGAAGTCAGAAGATCCCTTCTGATCGCACTGATCGACAGGAAAATCACCAAGTATTTTTCCAATTTTGACGGACTTGTACGCAAGCTGGAGCGGGATAAATACTTCCTGATCATGCGTCAGAGTTCCCTGGAAGCATTGAAAGAACAGCGTTTTCATATTCTGGATGAAGTTAAGACGGTCAATATTGGTAATGAAATGGCAGTCACCCTAAGTATCGGTATTGGTCTGAACGGCGCAAACTATCTGCAGAATTATGAATATTGCCGTATTGCCATTGAGATGGCTCTTGGACGCGGCGGTGACCAGGTAGTAATTAAGAATGGAGATTCCATCGCCTATTTTGGCGGAAAATCCCAGCAGGTGGAGAAAAATACCCGCGTAAAGGCCCGAGTGAAGGCACAGGCGCTGAAAGAGTTTATGAGCACCAAGGATCGTGTTGTGGTTATGGGACATAAGATCACAGATGTAGATGCCCTTGGGGCTGCAATCGGTATTTATCGCGCAGGAAAGACCCTTGGCAAGCCGGTCCATATTGTAGTAAATGATCCGACCACATCCATCCGTCCGTTGATGGCGGGGTATATCAATAATCCGGATTATGAGCCTTCCATGTTTGTAGATTGTGCCCAGGCAAAGGATCTTGTGGATAATAATACAGTTGTGGTTGTGGTGGACACAAACAAACCAAGTTATACAGAGTGTCAGGATCTTCTTTATCTGACCAGGACGATCGTGGTGCTGGATCATCACAGAAGAGGCAGTGAAGTGATACAGAACGCAGTACTTTCCTATGTGGAGCCATATGCATCCTCCACATGTGAGATGGTTGCCGAGATCCTTCAGTATTTTGACGAGGATCTGCGTCTTCGCAGCCTGGAGGCGGATTGTCTGTATGCAGGTATGGTAATTGATACCAATAATTTTACTACACGCTCCGGCGTGCGTACTTTCGAAGCAGCTGCTTATCTTCGGAGAAATGGCGCAGATATTACAAGAGTCCGCAAAATGCTTCGGGATAACATTGATGCATATAAGGCAAGAGCGGAAGTTGTCCGCACTGCCCAGATTTACAGAAATTGTTTTGCAATAGGAAGATGCCCCAGCGAGGGGTTGGAAAGTCCTACAGTAGTAGGAGCCCAGGCCGCAAATGAGCTTCTGAATATTGCAGGTGTGAAGGCTTCTTTTGTTCTTACTCCATATAATAATGAGGTGTATGTAAGTGCCCGTGCCATTGATGAGGTCAATGTGCAGGTTATGATGGAGAGAATGGGCGGCGGAGGTCATCTGAACATTGCCGGAGCCCAGGTGAAGGCTACGGAAGATGAGACAGAGAAAATGATCAAAGATATTATAGATCAGTTATACCAGGAAGGAGAATTCAAAGAATGAAAGTAATTTTACTGGAAGATGTAAAAGCCCTTGGAAAAAAGGGAGAGATTGTAAACGTCAGTGACGGATATGCAAGAAACATGATCCTGCCGAAGAAGCTTGGACTTGAGGCAACTCCAAAGAACTTAAATGATCTGAAGCTTCAGAAGGCAAATGAAGAGAAAGTTGCCCAGGAGAATTTAGAAGCTGCCAGAGCTTTTGCCAAGAATCTTGAAGATAAAGAGGTTATTCTTACTCTTAAAGTGGGAGAGGGCGGAAGAACATTTGGCTCTGTTTCCACAAAAGAAATTTCAGAAGCTGCCAAGAAACAGCTGAATCTCGATATAGAGAAAAAGAAACTGGTACTTCCAAACCCGATCCGCAATCTTGGAGTAACAAATGTACCGGTTAAGCTTCATCCTAAGGTAACCGGAAGCCTGAAAGTATGGGTAAAGGAAGAGGCATAAGGGCTACTGTGAAGAAGTGTAAACAGTAATGCATAAAGCTGCAGGAGAGGATGTTTTTTACGAAATGGAAGAAGCATTGATCAAGAGGATACTTCCTCACAGCATTGAAGCGGAACAGTCCGTTATTGGTTCCATGATCCTGGACCGTGATGCCATTCTGGTAGCATCAGAGATTCTTACAAGTGATGACTTTTACCAGAGCCAGTATGGTATTATTTTTGATGCCATGGTGGAGTTATGTAATGAAGGAAAGCCGGTGGATCTGATCACTCTTCAGAACCGTCTGAAAGAGAAGGAACTTCCACCAGATATCAGCAGTATGGAATATGTAAGAGATCTGATTTCTGCAGTTCCCACTTCTGCCAACGTAAAGTATTATGCCAATATTGTCAGCGAAAAGGCTGTCCTTCGAAGACTGATCAAAGTGAATGAGGAAGTGGAAAATGCCTGCTATATGGAGAAAGAAGGCACACAAATGATCCTGGAGGAAGCGGAGAAGAAATTGTTTAATGTTCTTCAGAGACGCTCCAGTGATGAGTTTGTGCCTATCCAGCAGGTGGTTTTGAATGCGGTGAACAATATTGAGAAAGCTTCCAAGATGAAGGGAACGGTAACTGGTATTCCTACCGGTTTCGTGGATCTGGATTACAAGACCTCCGGAATGCATGCTTCAGACCTGGTGCTGATCGCAGCCCGTCCGTCTATGGGAAAAACTGCTTTCGTTCTTAATATTGCCCAGTATATGGCATTTCGTAAGGACGTTACGGTAGCGATATTCAGTCTGGAGATGTCCAAGGAGCAGCTTGTAAACCGTCTCCTTGCCATGGAATCTCATGTGGATTCCCAGAATATGAGAACTGGTAATCTGAAAGACGAGGATTGGACCAAGCTGGTGGAGGGTGCAGATATTATCGGACGCTCTAATCTTATTATTGATGATACCCCCGGTATTTCCATTTCCGAGCTGCGTTCCAAGTGCCGAAAATACAAATTAGAGCACAATCTTGGAATTATTATGATTGATTATCTTCAGCTGATGAGTGGAAGCGGACATTCTGATTCCAGACAGCAGGAAATTTCCGATATTTCACGTTCCCTGAAAGCACTTGCCCGTGAGATCAGCGTTCCGGTCATTGCACTTTCACAGCTCAGTCGAGCTGTAGAGCAGCGCCCGGATCACAGACCTATGCTTTCTGACCTGCGAGAGTCGGGAGCTATTGAGCAGGATGCTGATATGGTAATGTTTATCTACCGTGATGATTATTATCATAAGGATACGGAGAAAAAGGGAATTGCTGAGATCATTATAGCGAAACAGAGAAACGGTCCTATTGGTACCGTTGAGCTGGTATGGCTGCCTCAGTATACACAGTTTGTAAATATGAAAAAATAAGGAAATGCTGATTGATTATGGTATTTCTTCGAAAAGGCCGGCATGTTATGTCGACCTTTTTTTCTTGCATTTGAAAGACCTTTTGTTATAATAAAAACAGTGAATTATGCTATTGTCCATACGGATGCTGTCTGGCAGCCAGACCGATTTGTTTTGTGGACAGCAACAATTTCATGAGGAGGGGTAGTATGGAAAAATGCTATACCGTGGCTGAGACTGTGAAGCTGACAGGGGTGAAATCTTATGTCCTTCGTTACTGGGAGGATGAACTTTCCCTTCCTATTCGCAGAATGAGCTGGGGCATCGCTGCTACACCCAGGATGATATTCAACTGTTTTTGAACATTAAAGAACTAAAGAACAGAGGCTTGCAGCTTCGGGCGATACATGATCTTCTTCCAAAACTTACAAAAAAAGAAGGAATGGAAGTAATCGTGCCGGAAGAAAAGGATAAAATACATTTACTGGAATCTGAGAGTATAGAAAAAGAAGAGAATGAAACAAGAGATACACTTCGGGAAGAACTGCTGGAGAATGTTCAGAATTTTAAAGCGGAGCCAGATAAAAAGATTCTGGAGTTTCAGGAGATATTAGAACGTCTGATTACTCAGGAGCTTCATGCCAAAAAAGAAGGAGAAGACAGGTGGCGCACTCTGGATGCAGCCATCAGGAGACAGCAGATGGCAAGAAGAGAAGCAGCTGCATCTTCGGAGAAGAAGGGAAAAAAGAAAAACGGAGTGTAGAATGTGTTTGAAAAAGGGGAGCTCCATAGGAAGCTCCCCTTCATGCTATCATCACTTATGTGGGAAAATCAACCCTCGCTGATAGCGCCTGTAGGACAGGCATCAGCACAAGTTCCGCAGTCCATGCAGGAATCTGCATCGATTACGTAATGATCATCTCCCTGAGAAATAGCACCTGCTGGGCACTCGCTCTCGCATGTTCCACAGCTTACGCACTCGTCAGAAATTACATATGCCATTGTTATATCCTCCTTTAATCTCTTTAGTTCCCTTATGATTACTGGTCACAGAGTGAACAGAAACCCTTTCTGGGATATGAGTCTATTCTAATATATATGTCAAAGGATATCAAGTACAAAATTATAAACAAAATTTTAGAATTGTGACGGTTGCGCAAATGTGTATTTGGTATTATAATAGTGGAACGTGGAGAGTTACTGCCGGTTTTGATGTAATGGCAGGGAATTTTTTACGAGAGAAGCAGTTGCTGGTCAGGTATGAACAGTAACTCGATATAAAAAAGGAGGAAACAGATCATGGCACAGGTGACAAAAGATATGCTGATTGGTCAGCTTCTTCAGTTAGATCCTAATATGGCTGGTATTCTTATGGCATCCGGTATGGGATGTGTAGGATGCCCATCCGCACAGATGGAATCTCTGGAGGAGGCTGCTATGGTACACGGAATTGATGCTGATGTTTTAATCCAGCAGCTGAACGATTATCTTGCAGGCCGTTAGTATATAGTTTCTTGACGGGCTGTTCCGGTTGAGAAGGTAACCCCGACAGAGTATATACGAACTTATAATAAAAAGGACTGGGCGATTTGCCAGTCCTTTTTAATAAGGTTTTAGAGCGTGTTTGAAAAAGGCTTTCTGCAAGATGTGCGTCACAATTTGCGGGAATGATTTTTTCAAACAC
>NZ_QUIO01000046.1:0-33401 GCF_003480145.1 Ruminococcus sp. AM42-11
TTTACGCAGTAAATCAGCGGATTTCGAATATTTGGAGGATTGCGGGAGCAGCGTAGCTGCGTAGCAATCCGGGTATCAAATGAGTGTCAAAAGACCTTTTGACACTCATATCATTCGATAATAAATGAAAGTCATCTGTTTTATGCTATTGGCTAAGCAGGTTGCGGCAGTGATTACGGGGCTGTGGCTGACCAGAGCTTTGGAATTGCTGTGGAGGACTTTCGTAGTAGAATAAGGAAAATAAGATTATGTATTTAGTTGTTGGACTGGGAAACCCCGGGAAGCAGTATGAGGCGACCCGCCACAATATGGGTTTTGATACGATCGATGTGCTTGTGGAACGTCATAAGATTCCGCAGGGCGGCGTAAAATTTAATGCTATGTACGGTTCCGGATTCATCGGAGGAGAGAAGGTAATCTTTATGAAACCTTTGTCCTTTATGAATTTAAGCGGTGGTCCGGTACAGGAGATGGCTGCTTATTTCAAAATCGATCCGGAGAGTGAGCTGATCATTATTCAGGACGATATTGATCTGGAGCCGGGACAGCTTCGTATCCGGAAGCAGGGCAGTGCAGGCGGCCATAATGGTCTGAAGGACATTATTGGCAGACTTGGCACACAGAAATTCATGCGTGTAAAAATTGGTGTAGGAGCCAAACCAAAAGGATGGGATCTGGCAGACCATGTGCTTGGCCGTTTTTCATCCGGGGACCGCAAGCTCGTGGATGAAGCAATTGAGTTTGCAGCAGACGCTGTAGAAAAAATCATAACAGATGGTCCGGATGCGGCGATGAATGAATACAACCGAAAGAGGGTTACTGAGTAACAAAGGAAGTCCAGCAACAAGCTGGGCTTCTTTTGCCCCTGGAGCGTCCCCAAAAAGCTTTGTGAAAATTATGACGTGCAGATAGCTTGCAGGAATGGTTTCATGTTTTGGGTGGGCTCTGAGGTGCGGCTTTTGAGAAAAGGAGGAAAGCCATGCTTTCATTTACCCAGCCCCTGAAGGGGATGGCAGAATTTGAAGAAATAGAGAAAAGCCTTGAGAAAAATCAGGGCATTGTGCAGATCACAGGCTGCCTGGAATCCCAGAAGGCACATCTGATCCATGGGCTTTCCGGCAAAACACCTATGCGCCTTGTGATCGCAGGAGATGAGCGCCAGGCTAAGGAAATCTTCGAGGACTTGCGCTTTTATGACAAAAATACCATGTTTTACCCGGCGAAGGATCTTCTCTTTTTCCAGGCAGATATTCAGGGAAATCTGTTGATCCGCCAGAGAATGTGTGTGGTAAAGGCACTTCTGGAGCAGAAGGAACTGACTGTGGTTACCAGCATTGACGGCTGTATGGACTATCTGATGCCCCTGGAAGAAATCGGGAAAAAGGTGCTTCATTTCTATTCTGACAGCGTGATCAACATGGATGTACTGAAAAATACCCTTGTGCAGCTTGGATATGAACGCGTAGGACAGGTGGAAATGCCGGGACAGTTTTCTGTGCGCGGTGGTATAGTAGATATTTATTCCCTTACAGAAGAGAATCCATGGAGAATTGAGCTATGGGGAGATGAAGTGGATTCTATCCGAAGCTTTGACGCAGAGAGCCAGCGCTCTCTTGAAAATCTGGATGAGATTGCCATTTATCCGGCTGTGGAGTGGAATGATGGCAAAAAGATGGTATCTTTTGTGGATTATTTTCCCAAAGAAAAAATGCTTCTGTTTCTGGATGAACCCAACCGTATTCTGGAAAACGGACTGGGCGTGGAGGAAGAGTATGCCGCCAGCCGCACACATCGCGAAGAAAAAGGGGAAAAGAACCTTCCGGTTCAGTGGCTTTGTGAATTTTCCAAGGTTCAGAAAGAACTGAATAAACTTCGTGCAGTGTCGTTGTCGGCATTGGAGCCAAGAGGCGTGGAGTGGAATTTTGCCTCGGAGAAATACAATCTGACGGTGCAGAGTGTAACTTCTTATAACAGCAGCTTTGAGCTTCTGGTGGAGGATCTGAAAAAGTATAAGAAAAAAGGCTACCAGATTGCCTTGCTTTCCGGTTCCAGGACAAGGGCGGAGCGTCTGGCGAAGGATTTGCAGGAGCATGAGCTGAATGCTTTTTACGGTTCAGATTATGACCGTGTGATCAATCCAGGGGAAATTATGGTCCTCTATGGACACGCCCGGAAAGGCTTTGAGTATCCACTGATCAAATTTGCGGTGATCACAGAGTCCGATATTTTCGGTCAGGAGCAGAAAAAAAAGAAAAAGAAAAAAGTCTACAACGGCAAGCGGATCCAGGATTTTGCAGAGCTGTCTATCGGGGATTATGTGGTCCATGAAAAGCATGGACTGGGAATTTACCGTGGAATTGAAAAAGTTGAAGTAGATAAGGTCTTAAAAGACTATATCAAGATTGAATACCGTGACGGAAGCAATCTGTATATTCTGGCGACGCAGCTGGATGCGCTGCAGAAATATTCCGGCGCAGATACAGCCAGGGCACCGAAGCTGAACAAGCTGGGAACCCAGGAGTGGAATCGCACGAAGTCCAAGGTAAAGGGCGCTGTCAAAAATATCGCCAAAGAGCTGGTGGAGCTTTACGCTGTGCGTCAGGAAAAAGAGGGGTATGTGTGTGGCCCGGATACAGTGTGGCAAAAGGAATTTGAGGAAATGTTCCCATATGAGGAGACAGAGGATCAGCTGAACGCCATTGAGGATACCAAGCGGGATATGGAGAGCACCAAGATCATGGATCGTCTGGTGTGCGGAGATGTTGGATATGGTAAGACGGAGGTTGCTCTTCGCGCAGCGTTTAAAGAGGTGCAGGAGAGCCGGCAGGTTGTTTACCTTGCCCCAACTACCATTCTGGCGCAGCAGGTGTACAACACCTTTGTCCAGAGAATGAAGGAGTTTCCGGTGCGCGTGGATCTGCTTTGCCGATTTCGTACACCTGCCCAGCAGAAAAAGACTTTGCAGGATCTGAAAAAAGGACAGGTAGACGTTGTGATCGGTACTCACAGAGTTCTTTCTAAGGATGTGGAGTATAAGAATCTGGGGCTTCTGATCGTTGACGAGGAACAGCGTTTCGGTGTTACCCATAAGGAGAAAATCAAGCAGCTGAAAAAGGATATTGATGTTCTGACTCTGACTGCGACTCCCATTCCACGAACCCTTCATATGAGTATGATCGGAATCCGTGACATGAGTGTGCTGGAGGAGCCGCCTATGGATCGTATGCCGATCCAGACTTATGTAATGGAGTATGATGAGGAGACTGTCAGAGAAGCTATCGGAAGAGAGCTGCGAAGAGGCGGCCAGGTTTATTATGTTTATAACCGGGTTACAGATATTGATGAGGTTGCCCTGCGGATTTCCAAACTGGTGCCGGACGCAAGGGTGGATTTTGCCCATGGACAGATGAGCGAGAGAGAACTGGAACGGGTTATGTACGATTTTATCAATGGGGACATTGATGTGCTGGTTTCCACTACTATTATCGAGACAGGACTGGATATTTCCAATGTAAATACCATGATCATCCATGATTCTGACAAGTACGGACTTTCCCAGCTTTATCAGCTGCGAGGCAGGATCGGACGTTCCAACAGGACGGCGTATGCGTTTCTGATGTACCGAAGGAACACCATGCTTCGGGAGGTGGCGGAAAAACGACTTTCTGCTATCCGTGAGTTTACAGATCTGGGAAGTGGATTCAAGATCGCCATGCGTGACCTGGAGCTTCGGGGGGCTGGAAATCTGCTGGGAGCACAGCAGCATGGGCATATGAACGCAGTGGGCTATGATCTTTACTGTAAAATGCTTAGCGAGGCGGTCAAAGAGGCAAAGGGTATTCATACTATGGAAGACTTCGAGACTACCATTGATCTGAATATGGATGCTTTTATTCCGGATACCTACATCAGCAATGAATTCCAGAAGCTGGATATTTATAAGCGCATTGCAGGGATTGAGTCCCAGCAGGAGTATGATGATATGCTGGAAGAACTGATCGACCGGTTTGGGGAGCCGCCGAAAGCAGTGCTGAATCTGCTGGCTATTGCAAGACTGAAAGCACTGGCACATCAGGGCTACATTACGGAAATCAAGCAGATGCAGCGTGAGATCAGGATCACCCTTTACGAAAATGCACATCTGAACCCGGAAGGAATTCCGCCGTTGGTTGCCAAGTACCGCAGACAGCTGCAGTTTAAACCGGATAAAGAGCCGAAGTTCCTGTTTGCACCAGTGGGGGATATTGTGCAGGCGCTGACGGTGTTTGCAAAGGAACTGATGGAATTGGTGGAAGAGGAAGGAAAGAGCGAAAAGTAGTAGACGGCTGGGCTGTTGAATGCTTTCGGATATTTTGATTTAAAGTAGTCTCTGGGTGGGGAAGATCCGATGGAAATTCGCGAAAATTGTGTGAATTCTATCAGATTTTCCCCTTTCTACTTGCCCTCATGGGAAAAAAGTTTTATACTCTTATTAGCGTGTCCGCATTGGGAAATCATGCTGGCTGTGCGTGGTGACTAAGCGGCACATCAGTGAAAGGGTAATTGGTGATCAATATGAAGAAAATCGTGAAGAACACAACCGTAGTGGCATTAAGTGGCGTAATGGCAATTGGAATGCTTTCCGGATGTGGAAGTAAGTCTATAGATGGAGAGAAGACTGTTGCAACTGTAGATGGCACAGACATTCCTATGGGTGTTGTAAGTCTGTATGCACGTGAGTCACAGGCACAGACGGTTGCTATGTATAAGAGCTTTATGGGAAGTGCAGGAAATATCTGGAGCCAGGTAGTAGATGAGGATGCTGGTACTACATACGGTGAGCAGGCTGTAGGACAGTTCCTGGAGCAGGTTGAGCTGATGTACATCATGAAGGAGAAGGCAGCTGATTACGGTGTTGAGGTTACTTCTGATGATGAGACTGCTATTGCAGATGCAGCAGCACAGTTTATGCAGGACAATGACGAGGACACTCTGAAGGAGCTTGCTGTTTCCGAAGACCAGGTTAAGACTCTTCTGGAGCTTGAGACTTATCGTCAGAGAATTTACGATCCGATCCGCAATGAGGCTGAGGTTAACATAACGGATGAGGAGGCACAGCAGTCTTCTTTCAGCTATGTAAGTATTTCCATCAGTGGAGATGACCTTACCGATGATGATATTGCTACCCGCAAGGAGCAGGCACAGGAGATCCTGGATAAGATGAAAGAGGATCCGACAGCAGACATGGGCGAGACAGCCAAGGCTGTTGATGATACTTACAGCGGACTGACCGGAACTATTTTCACAAATGACAGTGATGATGAGGATATTTCCAATTCTTATGATGACGCTGTTGTAGAAGCGCTGAGAACTCTGAAGGACGGCGAAGTTTACGGCGAGCTGGTTGAGACTGATAGCAGCGTATACGTGCTTCGGATGGACAAAGTAAATGACGAGGATGCAACCGCTTCCAAGAAAGAGTCCCTTGAGAACACCAAGCGCAGCGAATACTATTCCGAGACAACTCAGAAATGGCTGGATGATGCTGATATTAATGTAAATGATAAGGTGCTTTCTACTTTGACAATTACAGATGAGCACAGTTTCACAATTAAAGAGACTACAGCGGATACAAGTGAAGATGCAGCAGCAGATACAACAGATGCTACTGAGGATACTGCTTCTGAGGATGTCGAGGCAGCAGATGAGAGCGATGATGCTGATACTGCTGAGACAGATGCTGCAAAGAGCGACAGCGCAGAGGAAGCTGATACTACAGACAGCGCTGACAGTACAGACGAGACTGCAGAAGCGAACAGTGCAGACAGCAAGGCCGAGGACAGCAGCGAGAGCGCTGATTCTGAGGAGAACGCAGAGGATACTGCAGAAGAGACAACTGAGGAGAACTAAAAGTGAGATAAAGACCGAAACTTGTTATATCGTATGTATTGCAAAATGTTTTCTGAAAGAATTGAGATTATATAAAGTGGAGAAAATGATAAAAGAGCCTGCCTGGGGTGATTCGGGCGGGCCCTTTGTCTATACAAAGTAAAATACTTATGAAAAAAAGCTTTTCGCTACAAAGTAAGGTTTGAGAAAATGCAGGTACAGCAGATTGAACATGTGGATAACAATTACACAGGGGGACAACATGAAAAAGATACTTCTTATTGCAACCGGGGGGACCATTGCTTCCAAATATACAGCAGAGGGGCTGGCACCGCAGATTTCTGCAGATGAGCTGTTGGAATATATTCCTGAAGCCCGGGAATTCTGCACCATTGATACCGTTCAGCCTTTTGCCCTGGACAGTACCAATGTGTGCGCAGACCATTGGCTGAAGCTGGCCAGACTGATCGAATCCAAATATGAATTTTATGATGGCTTTGTGCTTTGCCATGGAACGGACACTATGGCATATACGGCTGCTGCTTTGTCTTATCTGATCCAGAATAACCGCAGACCTATCGTGATTACCGGTGCACAGAAACCTATTGACCTGGCAATTACAGATGCACGTTCCAATCTTCTGGACAGTCTCCGCTTTGCCTCTCACGACCGCGCTCATGGAATTTCCATTGTGTTTGGGGGAAAAGTGATCGCAGGAACCAGAGCAAAGAAGGAATTTTCCAAAAGCTACAATGCCTTTTCCAGCATTAATTATCCGGATATTGCATCCATTCACGATCAGAAGATCATTTTTTATATTGATGACAAAGACCAGTCCACCAAGCCACTGGTGTTTTATCATGAGATGAATCAGAAGATTTTTCTGCTCAAACTGATTCCAGGGATTGACGGGAAAGTATTGGATGCTCTTTTTCCATCTTATTCCGGACTGATCATTGAATCCTTCGGTGTAGGCGGTCTGCCTCATTACGAAAATGATAATTTTATAGATGCGATCGCGCATTGGATTGAAGCTGGCAAGCCTGTGTGTATGGCGACCCAGGTTACCCATGAGGGAAGTGACATGGAAGTTTACCAGGTTGGAAAAGTCATCAAGGAACGGTTCCCGGTGCTGGAGTCTTATGATATGACGCTGGAGGCGTCTGTGACGAAAATGATGTGGGCGCTGGGACAGACACGGGATATGGAGAAGTTTAAGGAGTTATTTTATACGACCATTAATCATGATTTATTGTTTCTGTAAGTAAGTCTTGAAATTTTCTGGAGTGTTAAGCTAAAATAAAAAAGCTGAAATCATAGAGCTGATAATACTTTCAGAGAATCTTTATGAATGGAGAGCAAGGCAACAGACTCAAATTCATATCAGAGATGGGATATCGGTTTTGAAAACATATTTTCTGGAATACTGGAGGACATATATAAATGAACAAAAAAGAAATTTCTGAAATCAAGAAACAGCTGACACCAGCCAACTGCAACATTACCAGAATTTGTGGATGCTATGTGGATGCTGAAAAGAATAAAAAAACAGAACTGAAAGAAGCATTCCTTTCCCTTTCGGAGGAAGAAATGTTCAAATATTTTGAAATATTCAAGAAAACCCTTTCTGGTACTCTTGGAAAGAACCTGATGAATATGGAATTCCCACTGGCAGAGGAAAAAGAGGGCGGCAAACACGAATTTCTCATGAAGCTCCGTGCCAGCAAACTGAAGGATGACGCTTTAATTGAGAGCTTTTATGACAAAATTATTGAAAATTACGATTATCCGGAAAATTACTACATAATCCTGGTACACGCTGTGTACGATATCCCGGGAAGAACTTCAGATGGAATCGATATGGATGATGCTTCTGAAGAGATTTATGAGCACCTTCTTTGCAGTATCTGTCCAGTGAAGCTGTCTAAGGCAGGTCTTTGCTACAATGCGGAGGCAAATCTGATCCAGGACCGTATCCGTGACTGGATCGTGGAAATGCCAGAGAACGGCTTCCTTTTCCCGTTATTTAATGACAGAAGCACAGACATCCACGGCATGCTCTACTATTCTAAGAATGCAGAGCAGCTTCATGACATTTTCGTGGACGAAGTGTTTGGATGTACAGCACCGCTTTCCGCAGGCGGACAGCGTGATTCTTTCAACATGCTGGTGGAGGAAACCCTTGGTGACGACTGCCAGTATGACACCGTTATTGGAATCCATGAGAAATTGAACGAGATCATTGAAGCACAGAAAGATTCCCCAGACCCGGTTGTGCTCACTCAGTCTGAGGTGAAACGTCTCTTTGAGGACTGCGGTGTAGAAGACGAGAAACTGGAAACTTTTGATAACCAGTATGAGGCTGTAGCCGGTGAAAAAGCCACCATGGTAGCCTCTAATATTACCAATACCCGTAAATTCGAGATCAAAACTCCGGATGTAGTGATCCATGTTGAACCAGATAAAGTGGAACTGGTGGAGACCAGGATCATTGACGGCCGCAAGTGTCTGGTGATTCCTATGGAAGACGTAGAGATCAACGGAATCCGTGTGCGGATGGGCGGGGAGAGCAGTGAGGAATCCGAGGAAGAGTTTGAGTAATATTCTTGGTTGTGATAAAATTTTTTTGCCGAATATGAAATATAAAAGGCTTGTTGTAAAAGAAATAGTTGTAAAACAAATAGTTTTAAAACAGGAAGGATGCAATTCTTGGCGAGTTGCATCCTTCCTGTTTTTGCCTGGATGAGGGTTTCATAATGGGGGCATGCAAATTGTGGGAATGATTTTGGGGCGTAATCTGGAATTAAGAATATCAGAAGTAAAACCTAAATAATTCTACGATTGTAGAAAAAGTGATTGACATTTAATTTCTACAGATGTAGTATATAACCAACTTCTACAAAAGTAGAAAATGAAAGGGGATTTTACTATGAAAATGAAACTGGTTAAAATGATAGCACTTATGGCGGCGGTGACATTAAGTGGTTGTTCAGCTGGAACTTTAGAAAATACCGGAAATTCTGCCTCTGATTCTGCTGCAAATATAGTATCTTCAAATAAAAAGGCTTCTTCATCCACGAAGGGATCAAATACTGTAAGTTCCATTGGTACGGCAGGTAATACTGCAAGTGGTGCAGCAGGTAATACCGCAAATAGCACAGCAGGTAATACTACAGCCAGTACAGCAGGTAATGCCACAGCTGGTACGACAAGTAATACCACAACTGCCACAACAGATGCTACATCCGATATTCTTTCCACCACAACAATCACCCTGTATGATAGTGATGGAAATACAGTTTCTGTAGAAAGAACAATTTACAAAAATTATGACTGCGAATATGTAGATGCTGACGGTATGGAATACAGCACCGATGACGATGTTTATTTTACAGATGAAAATGGAAAGACCTACCAGTCCTTAAATGACAGTACCCATTATTTTGGTGCCGAGTTAGAGCAGCATGTATTACAAGATGCCAATGGAAACGGTGTGACAGTTACAGAAACAACTAATGGAGATTATTACTATATGGATGATAATGGTACTGGTTATATTGACAACGGCGACGGAACCTGGACGGATGAGAATGGGAATAGTTATACAGAATAAGAGGAGGGATGCGGCTGAAAGTTTTTTTCAAAAAGGTGTCAGGCTGTGTACCATTCTCGGGCTATAGAAATGTGGTGTTTGGCTTTTTTAGTCATACACCCTTTTTTTCGTATTAAAGACTGGCAAAAATCCTCAGTGGAATAAATCGCAGTGCTGTGTTAATATAGAAGAAAATTGTTATTGTTTATTGGTAACGCAAAATCGCAGAAAGGACGGCTGTCTTATGGGAATCTACCTGAATCCGGGGAATAATAAATTCAAAAGAGCGGTGAATTCGGATATTTACGTGGATAAAACAGGATTAATAAAATATACAAATAGTATTGTCGATACGCTGCAGTCCTGTGTATGTGTCAGCAGACCAAGGCGTTTTGGAAAGTCTATGGCAGCAGATATGCTTACGGCTTATTACAGTAAGGGCTGTGATTCCAGAGAACTCTTTTCCGGTTTGGAAATTGCCAAGGATGAAAGCTTTGAGGAACATTTGAATAAATACGATACCATTTTTCTGAACATGCAGGAATTTTTGAGCAGAAGTTCAAATGTGAAGGAATTGTTGGAGAGAGTAGAAGGCAAAGTAATCCGCGAATTGAAGAAACAGTACCCTGATGTGGAATTATATGACGAAAATGATCTGGCGGAAACTATGCAGGATATTTTTGCAGAAAGTGAGTGCCCTTTTATAGTTATTATTGACGAGTGGGATTGTATTTTCCGGGAGTTCAAACATGATAAGGCTGCGCAGGAGATTTACCTTGATTTTCTGCGTGATCTGCTTAAGGATAAAGAATACATTTATCTTGCCTATATGACGGGAATTTTGCCAATAAAGAAATACGGAACCCACAGTGCACTGAATATGTTCGATGAATTTTCAATGATTGATCCGGGCCCCTTGGCTGAATATGTAGGTTTTACAGAAAAAGAAGTAGAAGCACTTTGCCAGAAGTATCAGATGGATATTAATGAGATCAAAAACTGGTATGATGGTTATTCTTTTGAAGAAGTAGAATCTGTATACAGCCCGAAGTCGGTTGTGAGTTGCATGCGCCTTGGAAAACTGGGAAATTATTGGAATCAGACAGAGACTTTTGAGGCATTGCAGATTTATATTGATATGAATTTTGAAGGACTCCGGGATGATATATTAAGCATGATTGCCGGAGAAACAGTACCAGTGAACACCAGAAGCTTTACAAATGATATGACAACTTTCAGAACAGAGGATGATGTACTTACACTGTTGATTCACTTGGGCTATCTGGGGTATCGTTATGCAGATAAAACAGTTTTTATTCCAAATGAGGAGATTCGTTCCGAATATGTAAGCACTATTGCTGTGTCTGATTGGGGTGAAGTTTCTAAAGCATTAAAAAATTCAGCAGATACATTGCAAGCCATATGGCAGGGAAGAGAAGAGCAGGTCGCAGAGGGCATTAGGCAGGCGCACTTTGAAACATCTCATCTCCAATATAATGACGAAAATGCGCTTAGCTATACCATTTCGCTTGCACTTTATGCAGCACGTAATTTTTACACAGTACACCGGGAACTCTCAGGGGGAAAAGGCTTTGCAGATATTGTTTATGTTCCAAGAAAGCGCTTCTTAGATAAACCAGCATTGGTAGTTGAATTAAAATGGGATAAAAACGCAGAAGGTGCAATCCAGCAAATTAAGGAGAAAGAATACTGTCGCAGTCTGGAAGAATACAAGGGAAACTTGCTGTTAGTCGGAATTAATTATGATAAGAAAACACAGGTGCATACCTGTAAAATAGAACAATACAGAAAAGAGGAATCCATATGACTCTGGCACAACTTCGTTACGCGATTACGGTGGCGAATTCCAATTCTATGAATGAAGCTGCCCGGAATCTTTTTATATCACAGCCCAGTTTGTCCTCAGCAATCCGTGAACTGGAGGAGGAAATCGGAGTGGAGCTTTTTCGCAGGACCAACCGTGGAATTTCCGTAACCCCTGAAGGCGAGGAATTCTTAGGCTACGCCCGCCAGGTGGTAGAGCAGTACGAGCTGATCGAATCCAAATACGTTTCCAAGGAACATACCAAGAAGAAATTCAGTGTTTCCATGCAGCACTACACCTTCGCAGTAAATGCTTTCGTGGAAATGGTGAAGCAGTTCGGAATGGACGAATACGAATTCGCCGTCCACGAAACCCGCACCTACGACATCATCACCGACGTAAAAGACTTCAAAAGCGAGATCGGCATCCTTTACCTGAACGACTTTAACCACAAAGTCCTTGAGAAACTTTTTCACGAGTTCAATTTGGAATTCCACCCAATTCTGGAATGCAGCATCTATGTCTACATGTGGAAAGGCCATCCCCTTGCCGACCGCGACCTGATCACCCTGGAAGACCTTCGCGAGTACCCCTGCCTCTCCTTCGAGCAAGGCACCTACAACTCCTTCTACTTCGCCGAAGAAGTCCTGAGCACCTACGAATACAAACGCCTTATCAAAGCCAACGACCGCGCCACCCTCCTGAACCTGATGGTAGGCCTCAACGGCTACACCCTCTGCTCCGGAATCATCTGCGAAGAACTAAACGGCTCCGACTACTGCGCCGTAAAGCTTGACTCCGACGAGGTCATGACCATCGGCTACCTTGCAAGAAAAGGCACCACGATCAGTAAGTTAGGACAGAAGTACCTGGAAGAAATTGCCAAATACAAAGACAAAGCATTACGATAATCCACATACTTACATAAACTTCCATTTGGAACTAAAGCTGAACCTACCCCCCCACTACACCCCCCACTTTCAGTTTGGGCGGAAACAGCGCAGCGCCTTCCCGCCCAAACGTCCGCTGCGCTCAACTGCCCAACACCCAGTACACAGCCAGCGGGGGAGGGATAAATCTAAGCGAGCCATTTAAGGAGCGCCCTTAGTGGCGGTGAGATCCATGACTTACGGAGACTTATGCGAGAGGGTTCTCCCGAGCGCATTAGTCGCAGTTAGTCATTAGCTCACCAGAACGTTGCGACGGCGAGCGTGATTTATCCCTCCCCCGCTGGCGTCCACTTTAGCTATAGCTTTACCCTATAACTAGCCCTAACTTTTATGAATTAACACTTTTACTCCAATTGTGTTATAGTAACCATATCGACGATGAAACACCACTTAAAGGAAAGAGGAAAGACATGTCTTCAATATTAATCCAAGATGTGAGCAAAACCTTCGAAACCAAAGACGGTTCCGTACAAGCCCTGAACCACGTAAGTCTCTCCATTGAAACCGGAGATATCTACGGAATCATCGGAATGTCCGGTGCAGGAAAAAGTACCCTGGTACGATGTATGAACTTTCTTGAAGTACCATCCGAAGGAAAAGTTTTGATAGACGGAAAATCCCTCAGCGAATTTTCCCCCAAAGAACTCCGCAAAGAGCGAGAGAAAATAGGAATGATTTTCCAGCATTTCAACCTGCTCATGCAGAAAAACGTACTGGAAAACGTCTGCTTCCCACTGTACATTCAGGGGAAGAAAAAAGCCGAAGCAAGAGCAAAAGCCCTGGAGCTTCTGGAAATCGTAGGACTGGCAGACAGAGCGAAAGCCTATCCCGCACAGCTCTCCGGTGGACAGAAACAAAGAGTGGCAATCGCCAGAGCCCTGGCCTCCGATCCGCAGATCTTACTTTGCGACGAAGCCACAAGCGCCCTGGATCCCCAGACCACATCCTCCATACTTGAACTTTTGCAGGACATCAACCAGAAATTTGGAATCACCATCGTGATCATTACCCACCAGATGTCAGTTGTCCGTGAGATTTGTACTCATGTGGCAATTATGAAAGACGGTGAAGTAAAAGAACAAGGCCTTGTAGAAGAAATCTTCAGCCACCCGAAATCACAGGTTGCCAAAGAACTGATCAGCAAGGACTCTGGAAACGACGTAGAAAGCAAAAAGCTACCCAGTCCGAAATCCAGGACGGCGAAATCGTTCGAATCGTATTCTCTGAGAACTCCGCATTCGAACCAGTAATCGCAAACCTTATATTAACCTTCCACGAACCTGTAAACATTCTGAAGGCAAACACCAAAAACGTAGGCGGTGTAGCCAAAGGAGAAATGATCCTCCAGTTCATGAGTGACAGCACCAATGTACCGGAGATGAAGAAATTCCTTACAGAACGTGGACTTGAGATAGGGGAGGCGAACTGATTATGTGGACGAAACAAGTAACCGATATGATAATCGCAGGTGTAGGGGAAACATTATACATGACCCTGTTTTCCACCTTCTTCGGATATGTATTTGGAATGCCCCTTGGAATCCTGCTGAAAGTATCCGACAAAGAAGGCTTGCGGCCAAATGCAGTACTATATAAGATCCTGGATGTGATCGCAAATATTTTCCGAAGCATCCCATTCCTGATCCTGTTGATCCTGCTCATTCCATTCACCAGATTTCTGGTAGGAAAAAGCTATGGAACCACAGCCACCATCGTACCCCTTACCATTGCGGCAATCCCTTTTATCGGACGAATGGTAGAGTCTTCCTTAAATGAGGTAGACCCGGGAGTTATCGAGGCTGCAAGATCCATGGGAGCAAGCAACCTCAGATCGTATTTAGGGTAATGCTGGTAGAAGCAAGAACATCCCTGATCTCAGGAGCTACCATTGTAACAGGAACTATCCTTGGTTACTCCGCAATGGCAGGAACTGTAGGAGGAGGCGGACTTGGAGACATTGCAGTCCGTTACGGATACAACCGCTGGCAGACAGACATTATGCTGGTGACAGTTATCCTTCTGGTAGTACTGGTACAGATTTTCCAGACTATTGGTATGTTGATCGCCAACAAGCTGGATAAAAGAAAATAAGTCAAAAAATGATTGTAATGTAGAAACTAAATATATTTTTAAAAAAAGAGGAGGAACTTTATTATGAAAAAATTAATTGCAGCAGCACTCACAGGAGCATTAGTACTTGGAACCGTTGGAACATCCGTTGTTTTCGCAGCAGATGATGACAAAACCATTACAGTAGCAGCATCCGAGACACCACATTCCGAGATCCTTGAAGCAGCAAAACCGATCCTTGAGGAAGAGGGATACGACCTTGAGGTAACGGTATTTGATGATTATGTACAGCCAAACGAAGTTGTAGAGAGCGGCGATTTCGATGCAAACTACTTCCAGCACATTCCATATCTGAACAGCTTCAACGAGGAAAAAGGAACTCACCTTGTAAATGCAGGCGGAATCCACTACGAGCCCTTTGGAATTTATCCTGGAACAAAATCCAGCCTTGATGATATCGCAGATGGCGACACAATCGCAGTACCGAACGATACCACAAACGAGGCAAGAGCACTTCTTCTTCTCCAGGACAACGGAATTATCAAACTGAAAGACGGTGCTGGCCTTGAGGCAACTGTAAACGATATTGAGGAGAACCCATACAACGTAGAAATCGTTGAGCTTGCAGCTGAGCAGGTAGCACGTGTTGCAGAAGAGACTTCTTACATTGTCCTTAACGGAAACTATGCACTTCAGGCTGGTTATTCTGTATCCAAAGATGCACTTGCATATGAGACCTCTGATTCCGAAGCTGCCAAAACATATGTAAACGTAATCGCAGTAAAAGAAGGAAACGAGAACAGCGACAAGATCAAAGCTCTTGTAGATGTATTAAAATCTGACGAGATCAAAGACTTCATCAACGAGAAATATGACGGAGCCGTTATCCCATCCGAGGATAGCGATGACGCAGAGGCTGAGGACACAGAAGCAGCAGATGCTGACGAGAGCGCAGATGCAGAAGCTGACACAGCAGACGAGGCAGCTGAGGAGACAGACGCTGAATAATCTGTAAAAATTAAACAGGATTTTATTAAGAGAGTGATTATAAATCGGATTGAAATGCATTGGAAAAGATACATTTCAGTCCGATTTTTGCCTGTAAAAAAAGAAGTGTCCAATATATAGAACAGCACATAATTATGGAAAAGGGTGACCTGCAGCCCTCTGCAAAAACAGTTGAAAAACCTTATAAAATCTGCTATTATAAAAACGAATTTTTTAGGTATCGAGGTGAGGCCAAGTGAAAAAAAACGAATGTGCGAACCGGTTTGTCTGCCTGTTTTTCAGTGTGGCAGTTGCGGTTTTGTGTGTGCTTTTTGCAGGCATGGAAGCGAAGAGCATTATGCATGTTTACGATCTGAAACCGGCCTCAGCTTCTTTGATTTCACCAGAGCTTTCCAGAAGCACCCAGACAAGTGCAGAAGAATTGACAGGACTTCGGCAGGTGTCTGTAAGGCTGGAGGCGGACCAGCGCCTTCGCCACAGGTCAGGCGTGGAAACCCAGGTGCTCATCATGCTGGCAGTTCTGCTGGCGAATACCGTATTTTATAAAGCAAAGAAACATCTGCTGACCAGAAATGATGCTGACGGCAGACGGTTTATCATCTGTTACATCCATCATCAGGACGGACAGAAGCACTGAAGATCATATACCATTGTTTCATATTGCTGATTGCTGCAATTGTTTTCATTATGAGTAAAGCATTGCAGTGGAGAGCAATTATTTTCCATGTAAACAAACGTATATGATTGGAGGTATTGCACTATATGTTACTTAATATTTTTATAGGAGTAATGATTGTTGCAGCCATTGCTGTCGGTATCTGGATGGCATGGTTTGACAGTCATGGAGGAAAGAAATGATAGCACAGATTTTTGCAGTAGTAATTTTCCTGGCGATGTTCATTCTGATCATCACAGAAGTATGGGAAAGACATATTGTTACGCTGGGATGTGCGCTCCTTACATTGATTCTTGTATTTGGAATCTGTATGCACAGCCCCTCAGCAATTATTGAAACACTGAACATACATAGTATTTTTTCACCGGGATTCTGGCACACAGCAGGTGAAGCAAGCGAAGCTTCTGCTGGAATCAACTGGGAAACTATCGTGTTCATCGCTGGTATGATGATCATGGTAGAAGGTATGGCGAACTCCGGATTTTTCCGCTGGTTATGTATGAAGATCGCGAAACTGGTTAAATACCAGATCATCCCGATCTTTATCACATTTATGCTCCTGTCCTTTGTACTTGCTATGTTTATCGATAGTATCACCGTAATCCTGTTCCTTGCAGCGGTTACCGTAGAACTGTCACAGCTGCTGAAATTTAATCCGGTACCAATGATCCTTGCAGAGATTTTCTGCGCCAACCTTGGTGGATCTGCAACCATGTGCGGAGATCCGCCGAACATTATCATTGGAACATCACTTGGATTTTCCTTTGCGGATTTCGTGACAAACACAGGTCTTATCGCAGTGATCGCACTAGTACTGGTTGTAATCTATTTCTACTTTATCTTCCGCAAAGAGCTTACCGAAAATGCGGGAAAAATTGATCCGTCTACTTTGCCGGATCCGGAAGAAGCAATTGTAAGTAAGAAGGGCTTCACAATCAGCTGTGTGATCTTCCTTTGCGCTGTTGTCCTTCTGGTAACACATTCTCAGACAGGACTTACCGTATCCTGTATCGGTGTATTTATCGCAGCTGTGACACTGATCACTTCCGGAAAAGATGCTTTGGACCTTCTGAAAAAGGTTGATTACAAGACACTGCTGTTTTTCGTAGGACTTTTCGTAGTTGTTGGTGGTCTGGAGCAGACTGGAATCCTTACCATCCTGGCCGGATTCATTGGTAAGGTCAGCGGCGGCAACCTGAAGGTAATGATCGCCATTATTATCTGGGTATCTGCTATCGCAAGTGCATTTATTGATAATATCCCGTTTGCAGCTACCATGATCCCGGTTATTGACAGTCTGGCAGCCGCACAGGGAATTGATATTTCCATTCTGGCATGGGCTCTTGCAATGGGTACTGACATCGGCGGAAGTGCAACCCCAATTGGAGCTTCTGCAAACGTAGTCGGTATCGCAACAGCAGCCAAGAGCGGTCATATGATCAAATGGGGAAAATACTGCAAGGCAATGGCACCTGCCACGATCCTGGTTGTCCTCGTTTCCATGCTGATGATTTATGCAAGATATTTATAATGCCATAAGGGGGAATGCAGAACTGTCAATTATCGGAGAAAAGGCAGTGCCAGGGATCTGGCATGCCATGAATAAATGACAGTTGGTCTTGCCCGCTTTTAATGGCATTTTATCCGGAAAAATCCGTGAAACAAGGACGGATTTCTCTGGTTAGAAGGGAGGATACCATGAAAACACAAAAACAGGTGATCATTTCCATCGGACGAGAGTTCGGAAGCGCAGGCCATGAAATTGCAGAGCGAATCGCCAAGCGCTATGGACTTTCTTTATACGATCACAATCTTTTACGCGAGGTGGCAGACAGCCATAACGTAAATCCAGAAGAACTGGAAATCTTTGATGAGATGAAGCACAACAAATTTCTTTACCGTACAGTGAAAGGAATGAGCAGTTCTCCGGCAGACAATGTAGCTATGATGCAGTTCAATTTTCTTCGGGAAAAGGCTGAAAAAGGAGAATCCTTTGTAGTCGTAGGACGTTGCTCTGAGACAATCCTGAAGGATTATGAGGGCCTGATTTCCATCTTCATTATTGGAGATATGGATCAGAAAATTGCCCGTGTAGCTCGTCTTTATGGAAAAAGCGATAAAGAAGCTGAGCGCTTTATCAAAGAGAAAGACAGAAAGAGAAAGAAATATCATGACAGCCACTGCAAGACCAAATGGTCTGAGCCGCACGTCTATGATCTGAGTCTGAACAGCAGCACTCTTGGCGTGGAGGGAAGCGTTGAATTTCTTTCATCCTATATTGACAAAAGGATATCAAAAATGAAATAATAAGCTTAATGACAAAAGGTTCTGCCAGGACGCATACAGGTGTCAGGGCGGAACCTTTGTGGTTTTTGTGACCGTAGTCAGTAAGAGTAGTCAGAAATAGTTCTGATGTTGGGAAGGTGCTACCCTAAAGCCACGAACTCTCATTTATCCAGGAGGAAAATTTATGTTCACTGATGACGAAAAAGACTACATTATGCGTATGATCAAAGAGATTGCCCGTGTCCTTGCCAGTGTCATGCTTGGGAAAAAATATGTCCAGGTGGAATTGCCGGTAGAATCCAAATACCAGATTTCCGGAGACAAGCTTTACCATATGAAAACCATGGTGGACAGAGGCGAGATCAACGAGGCAGAGAACGAACTTCTTGACCGGATCGATTACGCTGACAAAGAAGCTCTGGCAGAAGCTATGTTTTTCTACGAATATGCTGCATCCAAAGGGGATGAATTTCTGGAAGCGCACAACTATTCCCTGGAGGAAATAAGGGATGGGATCCAGCAGCTGGCAGAAGATGCAGGATATGGAAATATTATAAATATGCTTGATATAAAATAGAATCTCTTGTGATATATGAAATACTGCGATTTTATTAAGTCTGCTCCCAAAAGTATTTTTGCCAAGTGGGAGCGCCATAGGCGTGGAACAGCTGACTTTCCTATATGGAGATGTCGCCGACAGGCGGCATGTCCGTTTAGAGTGAAATTGTGATCACGCTTAAAATGATGAGGAGATTATAAGATGTTTCTTGAAAAAAACAGAGACCGGATAGAAAAAGACTTTGAAGATTTTTCCAGGGAACTGCCAGGAAAAGCGGAAGAAATAAAGAAGAGAATGGAAGCACTAAGTTCTGATATTGTGATCGGAATGAAATATCTGTACAGCAATATGCCCTACAGCGATGTGGGAAACTATACCTTTGACACTTATCTGGATTATGTGCAGCAGGGAATCTATCTCTGGGAAAATTCCCCTTATGTAAAGAATTATCCAGAGCTTTATTTCCTGAATTACGTGCTTTTTCATCGGACAAATGATGAAGAAATCAAACCATGTCGTACCTATTTCTGGGAAAAAATAAAGGATAAGGTCCAGGGGAAGACCATGGTGGAAGCTGCACTGGAAATCAATCACTGGTGTGCGGGAGAAGTGATGTACCAGGGAACGGACATGCGTACCGGCTCCGCACTGGAAATTTACAGAAGCGGTGTAGGCCGCTGTGGTGAGGAAGCCGTCTTTGTGGTAAATGTAATGCGAAGCGCCGGAATTCCTGCAAGACCGGTGTATGTGCCAAGATGGTCCCATTGTGATGACAACCACGCCTGGGTAGAGGTCTGGTGCGATGGCGACTGGCATTATCTGGGAGCTTGCGAGCCAGAAGCTGTTCTGGACAAGAGCTGGTTTACCAATGCAGCATCCAGGGCCATGATGATCGGCTCCAGATGGTATGACCGCGCTATGCCAGACGAAAAAGTGATCGGAAAAGACGGAATGAACCGGATCATTAATCTTCTTGGTAAATATGCCAAAACCAGGTGGATCACTATTACAGTGGAAGATCTGGATGGAACTCCGGCAGCTGGGGCAAAAGTACGGGCTGAGGTAATGAACTATGGGGAATTTTCCCCGATTGCAATAATGGAAGCAGACAAAAATGGCTGTATTTCCTTTGAAACCGGTTTTGGAAGCCTGCTGATCTGTGCTGTTTATGATGGTGCTTACGGGGAAAAGGTAATCGACACAAGAGAGGACGACCATTTTACCTGTACTCTTGGTGAGGAATATGAAGATGAGCTTTGGGTGGATTTTGACATGAATGCACCGGAGGATACCGGCAGAATAAGCTGGAATATTACCCAAGAACAGGAAGAAGAGAATAATCGCCGGATTGCCGCTGAGGCAGAACACTGCCGACGTAAGATTGAGAAATTCCAGCCGCTGTGGAAGCGCTGCCTTTTTGGACATACCATGAAGGAAGTGGAGCCTATGATGGCTGTTTTGTCTGAGAAAGACAGAAGGGATGCTTTTCCAGAAGTGCTGGAGGGCCATTATCAGGAGGCCTCGGTTTATCGCGAATTTAATCCAGATGAGATTTACATTCCATATGTATGGAATCCCCGCGTGGAAAATGAGGTTCTTACCAGGTGGAGAAAGAAGATCCTGGGCTATTTTGACAAGGGGCAGAGGGATGCCTTTGAAGCAGATCCCAAGAGCATCTGGACCTGGATCGAAGAGAACATTTCAGTCCGCAATGACAAAGAGCGCCTGACTGCATACACCACTCCTGGTGCAGCACTGGAGCTTGGAATTGCCGGAGAGAAATCCCACAAGGTGCTTTTCGTGGCAATCGCCAGAACTCTGGGAATCCCGGCACGTCTGAATCCTGCTGATGGAGCTATTGAATATTGGGATGGAATGAGGTTTGTAGCAGTATTGGAAGAGAGCCGGAAGGAATCCCATCTTACAGTCTTCGCCGGGGAAAAAGGGGACTGGAATTATTTCCAGAACTGGACCATTGCGGTGACAGACGGAAGAGGATACCTTACCCTGGATTTCAGCGACCGCAAGTGGGAAGCTGGAAAACTGGAATTGGATATTATGCCGGGAGATTACCGGATCCTGACTGGAAACCGTCTGCCAAATGGAAACATTCTGGGAAAAAGATACGATTTTCATATTGAAAAAGATGAGACGAAGCGGGTGGAACTGGAGCTTCGGGAGTATTGTCTGGAGGAAATGTTCAACCGTCATTCCATTCCGGATTCCAAGCTGACCGATCGGGCTGGAAATCAGGTGCTGGTGTCCAAATTGACGGGAAAAATAAGCGGAGACGCTGCCAAATGTGAGAATGGCATAGCTGAACGAGGCATCCTCTTCTGGCTGGAAGAAGACCGTGAGCCTACTGTGCACATTCTTAATGAAATAATGGAATTGAAAGAAAAATATGAAAAAATACAAAAACAGATTATATTTATCCTTCGTAGCGAAGAATCTTTAAAGAATGCTACTCTGGTGAAATGTCTGGAACTGCTCCCTGAAATTCAGGTGTACTTCCACGATTTCGGCAAGGACAAGGAAATGACCGCCCGCCGCATGTACGTAGATTCCGGGAAGCTGCCGCTTATGACCATTACCGAGGGCCAATGCCAGGGTATCTTTGCAGCAGCTGGATACTCCGTGGGTATGGCAGATATGTTGGTGAGGATTTTTGAGGCATGAACCGGGATCAGATCAAATACGTAGCCATGTTTACCATGCTATTAAACCATATTGCAAACGTTTTCCTGGAACCAGGTACCTTTCTTTTTGAGGTGATGGTGGACGTGGGGTATTTTACCGCTATCACCATGTGCTACTTCCTGGTAGAAGGCTACGGCTACACCCGCTCCAAAGAGAAATACGGCAAACGGCTTCTGCTGTTTGCCCTGATTTCCGAAATCCCCTTCTGTCTTGCATTTACAGAAGAAGGAACCATCAGTTTCGTAAGCATGAACATGCTATTCACTCTTTTCCTGTGCTTCCTGATTCTCTATGCAATGGAAAAAATCCCTTCAGGAACCCGGCAGACACTCTGCATCTTGGGCCTGGTATTTGCCTCCGCCTACAGCGACTGGGCCTTTCTTGCCCCTATCTTCACCTATTGGTTCGCAAGCTGTGGCCTCCGGGATGCACAGGGGAAAATGCTGCCAGCCGGCGGCCGGAATGCTGATCAGAAAAGCCATCTGGCTGGCGGCCAGAATCCTGAACGAAAAAAACTTTTATGGAAGGTTTTCAGAAAGGCAATGCTGTTCTTTGGTCTGTTAAACCTTGTAGAAAACATGGAGCAGACCACTCCTGCCAGGGCTGTTATCCAGTCCCTCGGCGCCACCGCCGGAATTCCGCTCTCAGCACTTTGCATCATCTATCTCTACAACGGGAAGCGCTCCGAAAAACATCGAACCTTTTCTAAGTGGTTCTTCTACATTTTTTATCCGGCACATTTGCTAATATTAGGTATATTGAGAATTGCTATTTAGTGTGTTGAAAGTTGTTCAAGGCGGACGCATTCGGACAATGGTGATTGCTCACTCGCTGGAGCGTTGCGCCGGCGAGTGAGTAATACACATTGTCCAAATGCGTCCGCATTAAAGAACTTTTAATCAACTAAATAGCAACTTAGAAAACCTTGTACAATAAAACCGGCTATGCTAAAATAAAGAAAGATTTCAGGGACAAAGCAGTTTGTCCCTTGTTTTACGTTTGAAGAAAGGATACCCTATGTTTCACATAATCCCCAACAATTTTTTTGTTCCGCTATCTTCGCCAAACCGAATTGTGTACTGGGAATGTATCAGCCGCCTTTTTGCCATTATGGAACACCAGCTCTCCTTTGGTGTGGAAAGAGAAGTGCTGGTAGACGAGCTGGAATTTTATTTTGGGCAGGAAAATGCGGCCCAGCTGGTGGAAGAAGAATTCCAGGCTGATGACAGCCGAAGCCGGGCTAACGGCATTTTGCGCCGCCTGGAATACTACGGCTGGATCGAAGTGGAAACAGACAAAAGCTACGTACAGCGTGTAAACTTCAAGGAATACGCTGTGAAAATAATCAAAACACTCCTGGATATCGCAGATGGGAAACAAATTGAATACCAGGGGTACATTTATACCATCTATAGTCTGGTAAAAGGAACCATGGATAAGCCGGGTATCGTACTCATGCAGATCTGGGAAAACACCGACTACCTGATCACCGGTCTGAAAAACCTCAATTCCAACATCAAACACTACATAGATGACCTTACCAGACACAGCACGGTTGCCCAGATTATGGATGCACTGTTTAACGACTACATTACCAATATTGTAGACAAAGCCTACCACCGCCTGTTGACTTCTGACAATGTTTCCAAGTTTCGTCCGGAAATTATGCAGTGCCTGGAGAAAAGAAGCCACAATGAGGAATTTCTGGAAAAGGCATCTGCAGAGATTGCAGCTATCCGGGAGGTTTCCGAGGAAGAGGGGCGGGAACTGACCTGCCGTTATCTTCACGAAATTATTGAGGCTTTCCGCAATATGGACGAGATTCTTCAGGAAATCAACCAGAAAAATACCCAGTACCAGCGAGCTGCCATCAACCGTGCCAAATTTCTCCTGGCTGGAAATGAAGATGTGCGGGGGCAGCTGAAAGAAATACTCATGGGAATTAATGAAGAAATTAACCAGGAAAATATGGATCTTGGGGGAATCTACCGCATTGATTTTCTGGATGATCTGGTGCGTATTTACCAGTGTTCTATTCTGGAACAAAGTTCTCTGTATCTGGCAGTAGAAGGGAAAAAGGAATTCATCCCCTCCAGTCTGGAGAATGAGGAACCAGACGAAGAGCTTCGCCGTGAGAAAATGAGAAAGATGGCAGAAAAGATCCGGAAAGTGATCAGTGTAGAGAAAATTCAGAACTACGTAAACCGTTATCTGGCGGAAAAGGATGAGCTGGAAGCAAGCCAGCTTCCTCTTAATAATGAAGAGGATTTTATCAAACTGATCTATGTGCGCCTTTACGGTCAGCGCAAAAATATGGGATATGTAATAGAAACTCTGGAAGAACGGGAAGTAAACGGCTACCGTTTCAAAGATTTTCGGATACGGAGGAGAGAAAATGGAATATCTGGAAGGAATGCTGCAAAAAGAAAAGGATAATTTCAGCAGGGTTTGCAACCGTCTTCTGGGAACCTGCTTTTTGTGCAAAGGAAACCAGAATACCAAAGCAGATTATTATTTTGTGCTGAAATACAGGAAAGAATTTAAAGAATATCTGGGCGTTCTTGGCTATCGCCTTGAGATAAACGAGGAATATGGAGTGATTCAGCTGACCAGTCCGAGAGGGTATAACCGGATGAATCTGAAGCTTTATGATTCCATTGTACTTCTGATCCTGCGAATTCTTTACGATGAAAAGAAGCGTGAGCTTTCCGCAATAGAGGAAGTAATCGTGAACCTTGGAGACATTCAGGATAAGTTTGTGAGTCTTAATATCCGTGACAGATTAATCGACAAAACCACCATGCGAAATGCCCTGAGCCTATTCCGAAGATATCAGATCGTGGAGCTTCTGGATAAGGATATGGGAGATGAAGAATCTCGTGTTCTGATTTACGACTCCATTCTGATGGTGGTACGTGCAGAAGACATTAAGGCAGCATATGAGAAACTGGAGACATACAGAAAGGGAAGAAACGAAAGCGATGAAGAAACTGACGAGGATGAAGCTGATTAACTGGCACAGGTTTAATAACTGTACCATAGAGTTTGGAGATTCTACTCTTTTATCTGGTGAAAACGGCGCTGGAAAATCCACTCTTTTGGACGCGATCCAGTTTGTGATCATCTGTTCCACCGGCTATTTTAACAAGGCGGCCCACGAGAATGGCAAGCGAAGGCTTACCGGATATATCCGCTGTAAAACAGGAAAAGAAAACCAGCCTTATGAGCGTACCGGCGAGATCAGCGCTCATGTTGCCCTGGAATTTTATGAGGAAAGCAAGGATAAATATTTCATTATCGGTGCTGTTGTGGACTCTGCTTCTGAGGGCCAGGAGACCACAGTGCGGTATCTGATGGAGAATACCAGGATCTCAGATGATCTTTCCTGTACGGAAACCAGGTGAAATCCATTGCAGAATTCCGTGGTTCCAACATTGATATCCGCCAGTGGTGCAAGACCAATGTAGAAGCCCGTAGAATGGTCACAGCAAGACTTGGAAGGATTGAAGATAAGTTCTTCCGTCTGATTCCAAAAGCGCTTGCATTTAAGCCAATCGACGATATTAAGGACTTTGTTTACTCTTACGTGCTGGATGAAAAAGAAGTCAATATTGATGTACTTCGGGAGAATGTGCGTACTTATCAGGATATGGAACGTACCCTTGATAACGTGAAAAAACGCATGAAAAAACTGAAAAAAATACAGGAATTGTACCAGCGTGTACAGGAGCGTATTGAAAAGGACAGGATGTACGAGTATTTCCTGAAACGTAGTGAGCTGGAGCTTGTGGAAGGACAGCTTTCCAGTCTGGAAACTGCCAAAAAGAATGAAGAAATCCGTCTTTCCCAGGCGAAAGCCCAGCTGGAAATGCTTCAGAAAGAGCGCTCTGAAAAGCAGGAAATTGCCACAAATATCCGTGTAGAACTGCGCCATAACCAGGAATTTGTAGCTTTGGAAGAGGAGAAAAAAGAGCTGAAAAGGCTTCGGGATAAGAGACAGGAAGCTCTGAATGAGGAGACGGAATTGAAGAAGAGCGTGGCTCAGGCGGCCAGGGACTGCGAGAGTTTATTGCAGACTATGGGGGCAGGGAACACTTCCAGATATTCTGCAGCAGTTTCTACCGAAATGAGTCAGTCTGCAAATGCAGAAAATGAAACTGGCGTAGATTTCGCTTCCTGTATCCGTGAATACCGGAAAAAACTTCAAACTCTGGATGGTGATATCAATGTAACAGAAATAAAGAGCCTTACAGATGATGTGATCCATTTCAAACAGATGCGCTATGGAGAACTGCAGGAAGAGCAGGCGCAGCTGAAGATCCGGCTTAACCAGAACCAGACAGAATGGGAGAAATTAAGCAAAAAGATCAATAAACTGAAACGCAAAAAGCTGACTTATCCATCTGGCGTAGAGCTTCTTGTGGAGTCTGTACAGGAAGAATTTGCGGGCATTGGAAGAGAAATCCAGCCTGGAGTGCTCTGCGAAATGCTGGAAATTAAGGATGAGGAATGGCGAAACGCAGTGGAGGGGTATCTGAATACGCAGCGTTTTTACGTGCTTGTAGAACCGGAGAACTTCGATATTGCACTTGGTATTTATGACCGTCTTCGAAGAGAGAAAAAGGTTTACGGAGTAGGTCTGATCAATACGAAAGATCTGGAAAAATACGACACTGCGCCTGCGGGAACTCTGGCAGAAGTAGTCACATCCCAGAACCAATATGCCCGTCAGTACAGCAACATGCTCCTTGGAAAAGTACAGATGTGCGAGCGTTACGAAGACCTGAAAAAGTATTCTGTTTCTATCACAAAGGGCTGTATGAGATATCAGAACTGTGTGGCAAGTGCCATCAAACCAGAGGTATTTCGTGTGCCGTTTATCGGCAAAAATGCTTTTACCGTACAGCTGGCACAGGCTGAAGAAGAATTTCAGAAGCTTAGTGAAACAATGGAAAATCAGGAGAAAAAGCTGTCTGACACAAAAGAGATTCTGGGACTTCTTTCTACAGAAAGTGACGTGGATATTAAGTACCGTCTGGATGTGATCGCTACCCTTCGTATGTTAAATAAATCCATTGATAAATGTGAGGAAAATATACGAAAACTGAAAGAAAATTCCACCCTGATCCAGAAGCAGCTGCAGCTGGATGAGCTGGAAAAAATGCTTAGGGGATTGGATTACACCATCAGCTCCGACACGGAAAAAATCGGTGGAATGCGTGCCCGGATCCAGGATTTGGTTGCCAGAAAACAGACACTTCTGGAAAAACAGATTACCGGAAAGAGTGAGGTAACCGCTCTTGCAGCAGATGCGGGAGAACGTTTAAATAGCTGGAATCGGGAATATAAGGAGGCTCTGGGAGTAAGATCAATTGAGCAGTTTCAAAGTGAATATTTTTATAAACTGCCTTCTAATAAGAGAAAATATAACAGTGAGAGATGTCAGATTGCCAAAGACAATATGATAAATGCCATGGTGGAGTATAAGACCGAGCATGATTTTGGTGCAGCTGCCAGTCTGGAAGGTTTTCCTGAATTTGAGGCGGTATATGAACGTTTGAAAAACTCTGAACTTCTTGATTATGAGGAGAAAGTACAGTCTGCCCATAAAGCGGCAGAAACAGAATTTCATGAGCAGTTTCTGGCGAAATTACAGGAGAATATGAAGCTTGCCCAGGGGGAATTTAAGGAACTGAACAAGGCGTTAAAGGGCATTGATTTCAGCAGTGAACGCTATGAATTCCAGTTTATGCCAAGTAAAAAATACCGCAATTATTATGAAATGATCATGGATGATTTCAATGTGACACAAGGCGAATCCCTATTTTCGGGAATCTTCCATGAGGCTCATAAAGATGTAATCGAGGAGCTGTTTGAACAGCTTTCGGTAAGTGGAGATAACAGTGCACAGGCTCTTGACGAGTTTACGGATTACCGTACTTATATGGATTATGACATTAAGATCATTCATAATGACGGCACCTATTCTTACTATTCCAAGGTATGTGAAGAGAAGAGCGGCGGTGAGACACAGACCCCGTTTTATGTGACAGTGGCAGCCTCTTTTGTACAGCTTTACAGCAATAATATTGGTGGCGAGGCAGCTGGGCTGGTGCTCTTTGATGAGGCCTTTAATAACATGGATGATGAAAGAATCGGCGGCGTTTTGGAATTCCTGAGACGCCTTCCATTACAGCTTATTATCGCCGCTCCTCCAGATAAGATCCAGTATATCGGCCCGGCTATGGATGAAGTGATGCTAGTAATGACAGATCAGAAGCAGAGTTATGTGGAGGAATATCACAATGCAGTATGACTAGTACATCGAATATTAAGTAACTGCCATATTGACTTGTCTGATTTTTCATCTGCTGCGTTGTCGTCGGTCGCCGTAGCCACCGCTACGCCTCCTTTCTCCGCCTTGCATATGAAGAAATCATCCTGCGTCAATATAGCAGATACTTAATTTTCGATGTACTAACTGGTATTAGAGCGTGTTTGAAAAATCATTCCCGCAATCTGCACGCCCCACTTTGCGGGAGATTTCACCCGAATTCGGTTGCCGTAGCCCGCTATGGCGCCCTCATCCGGGCGAAATCTCCCACAAATTGTGACGCACATCTTGCAGAAAGCCTTTTTCAAACACGCTCTAGAAAACCTGCTGGATTGCAGATGAATCCTGAAATTAACAGTTGCGCACAGATAGCTGAGGTATTAAAATATATAAAAATAACATAGCTGCAAAAAAGGAGGTACCGCATATGACAACATTGGAAATTCTGGACCGTCTGCAAGGTGATGCACTGAAAGATGGTGAACTTCGAAGAAAGCTTCTGGCAACCCGTTTGGAAAAGGATCCTCTCACTGTTTTTTGCAGATTATGTAGGGAACTTGGTTATGAATTGTATGAAATGGACCTGGTATCTGCCGGAGAAGACTTCTATGCCACCATGCGCCGCAGTACCAATGGCGGTGGAGAAAACTCCCCGAAGCTGGAGGGGGAAGATGACTTCTATGAGCTTCTGATGGCAAGCCTGGAGGCAGCAGAGAAAGCAGAATAGAATTTGCTCAAATTGACATCAACTATAAGTGTTTCAGATAAGTCAAAAGCATTATGTAAAATGTTATGTAAATTAAAAAGACGACAGTTGAAAACCTCAATTTCGTTGAAGATTAGAGGAAAATGTCTGTTATAGGCTGAAAAAAAGGGAGTATGTATGGCAGAATTAACGGAATTGCAGAAGCAGTTATTCGAATTACAGGATATAAAATATCGGGATTTCCACAGCAAATTAATGCCCGAAACAGCCAAGGAAAAGATTATTGGAATCCGTATTCCGGTGCTTCGGAAGTTTGCAAAAGTATTCGCCGATACTCCGGAATCAGAGCCCTTTTTGCAGCAGCTTCCTCACCAGTTTTATGAGGAAAATAACCTTCATATGATGCTGATCACTGGGATAAAGGACTATCCGAAATGTATGGAAGAAGTACAGCGCTTCCTGCCCTATATCGACAACTGGGCCACCTGTGATTTCCCAGAGCCAAAGTGTTTCCGTAAGAACAAAAAAGCAGTATTAGAAGAGGTCCGGAAGTGGATCGCCTCCACTGAAACCTACACTATTCGCTACGGGATCGGCATGCTTATGCGCCTTTTTCTGGACGAGGATTTTTCCCCGGAGTATCTTGAAATGGCAGCTGGCGTACAATCACAGGAATATTATGTAAACATGATGATTGCCTGGTATTTTGCCACCGCTCTGGCCAAGCAATGGGATGCTGCAGTACCTTATATTGAGCAGCACAGACTGTCGGACTGGGTACATAAAAAGACTATCCAGAAGGCAGTGGAAAGCTATCGGATTACGTCTGAACAGAAGGAATATTTGAAAGGCTACCGTTAAAAATAGGATTTTATGGTTTAGAGACTGAGAAATAAAAAACGCCAGAATGAAAAGCTTTATCATGCGGTAAAGCGAATTTCATTCTGGCGTTTTGTATTTATGCAGGCATAAGATCCTGGTGGCTGCCGCAAATCAGCGGAAGCTCTTCAGCCAGTTCACCAGGGAATCATGCCAGATATTGTCATAAACGGTTTTCTTCATCTGGTCGGTTACCGGACCATTGTTTGCCATTTTCGCAAGGATTCCGGCTTGAAGCTCTTCTACGGTCATGTCCTCTGGGGACTTGGACCAGTCTACGGTTATCTGAGATTTTTCGGAGGCTGGTTCGGATGCGGTAGTAGTATTAGATGTTGTACCATCAGCTGCTTTTTCAGAAGCATTTGCGGTGCAATCAGAGTTACCTACAGTAGTCGCAACCGTTTCCTTTATGCTGTCCGTATTCGCAGCATTTTTCAGTGCCTGAGAGATCGGAGTTGTATTTTGCTCTGCGACAGTGGCAGCAGCTTCCTCTTTTGTCTGGTCTGCGTTGTCAGCCTTAACTGTTGTATTAGTAGTTTCCGGTGTCTTTGCATTCATCTCTACCGGCTTATACTCTGGCATATCCCCAGCCGGAACCCAGATATTGCCGCTGTTTCCGGCAACGGTTACATGAATGCGTCCATTTTCTACAGAAACTTTTTCACCGGTCAGAGTACCTACATACTCAGCTGCATTTCCAGCAGCCAGATCCATAGAAGCGGCATTGTCATCATTATTTACAGTGACGATCACACGCACCCCATCCAGGTCACGGGCAAAAGCATACTGGCGGTTGGTGAGCATAAGCTCTGCATAGCTTCCATAATTAAGAGCCGGTGTATTCTGGCGGACTTTTCCAAGGGCAGCAATAAGAGCTGTGCAAGGATTTTTCTCCACTGCGTCAGCATAATCAGCAAGATTTAAGGCTGGTCTTAAGCTGTCATCTGAGGTTCTTTCCTTACGTCCCTCAATTCCAAATTCAGAACCATAATAAATACTTGGAACTCCCGGAAGGGTGTAGAGAAGCACATGAACTGGAGCAAAATGCGCCTTATTGGAAAGTTTGGTGTAAATTCGTTCTACATCATGGTTGTCCACGAAATTATAAAGATCAAGGTCGCCCATGTTCTGCAGATATTTTACAGTGTGCGCGATCTCAAAATAGTTATGGTCATTGTGTCCGCTGTAAAGAGCCTTGTGAAGTGCATAATTTGTAACACTGTGAAGGGTGCTGCCATTTACCCAGCGGCTGTAATCGCCGTGGATGACTTCGCCCATCAGCCAAAAATCCGGTTTCACTTCCTCAGCGGTGCGGCGCAACTGTTTCATAAAATCAAAGTCCAGAACGTCCGCAGCGTCAAGACGGATACCATCCACATCAAATTCAGAAACCCAGAAACGGATCACATCGCAGATGTAGTTCTGCACATCAGGATTGCGCTGGTTTAATTTTACCAGAAGATTATATCCGCCCCAGTTTTCATAGGAAAAACCATCGTTGTATTCGGTATTTCCAGAGAAGTTCACATTACAGTACCAGTTTACATAAGGTGAATTCTGTCGCTTCTCCTGAATATCTTTAAATGCGAAAAAGTCACGTCCGGTGTGGTTGAATACGCCATCGAAGATAACCTTGATCCCTTTTTCATGGCAGGTTGCAACGAAATTCTTCAGATCCTCGTTGTCACCCAGACGGGAGTCAAGCTTCCTGTAATCAGTAGTCTCATAACCATGTCCCACACTTTCAAATAAAGGACCTATATATAAAGCGGTGCACCCGATTTCTTTAATATGATCGATCCACGGAAGAAGTGTATTCAGCCTATGCACAGGCTCCCCATACTCATTCTGCTTCGGCGCCCCAGCCAAACCCAATGGATAAATGTGATAAAAAACTGCCTCGTTATACCAACTCATGTCTAACACCTCTGTCGTTTAAAATAAATTTGTACATTCAACGTTTTCTATAATAGCAGATTTTAGGAGCTTATTCCATATAAAAATATGATGATTCATGGTACTCTGTAGGGATTGTTAAAATTTTTGAAAACGGAAAATATATTGATAATTTTGCTTAAGGGCGAAAGGTTAAAAATAGGGATTCGATATACAAAATGCCGGAAGAACAGAAGAAAGCCTTTGTTGAGGCGTGATGGTAAGTTATATTGGCAAAACCTATTGACATACTATGAAAACTAGAGCATATTTTACACCAACATCAACGAAAGGAAAAACCACTTTCAAAAGCAGGAAAAATGGCAGTGAAGAGCTGAAAGTTTTATGCCAGAGTGCAGAAGTGGCGGGCCATCAGATGAATAAGAGGATAGATCCAAGAATTTTTCATAAAAATACTGCAGAAGATTACCTTCAGGCGGCGATAGAGACAGCGAATTGGATTGACACGCTGGCGGTGAAGACAGAACATGGAAGAATCTGGAAAGCGCTTCCGGAAGGACAGGACGGATATCGTGAAGATGTTCCTATGTTTACGTCAAAAAGTATGTATGATGGTTCTGCTGGAATCGGAATTTTCCTGATCCGTCTTTATGAAGCCACTAGTGATGAGAGATGGCTGAAAGAAGCAGAAGAAGCGGCTGCGCATATTATTGCTATTCAGGTTGGTCCGGAATGGTATGAGCATACCTTACATTCGGAGGTGAAAGGAATCATTCCTGTGCCGGGATGGGCGGCAGGATCTTATAATGGACCGGTAGGAGAAGCCTATTTCCTGGAGGATCTTTACCATGTGACAAGAAAGCAGGAGTATCGCGATTTCGTGCTACGCACAGCGGATATTCTTATGGAGGCAGCTTCTTGAGATGAACGCGGGTTGTTTTGGAGCGAGCAGGAGGATATTACTGCAGATGGCGGATTTATTGTTTTTCTGGATATTGTATATCGTCGCACTGGAATCCGGAAATATCTGGATTTTGCCAGTGAGGCAGCCGAACCTGGTACGACAGCTGGTGGAGAACCATCCCCACCAGAGTTGTAAGCTACCCGGGACTTTATGTAGGCGCAGCAGGATGCGGCTCTTCTTTACTGAGGGCTTACGCAGCGCTTACAGGAAAGAAGCTGACTAATTTGTATGAGTATCATTTTTTTGAGAAAATATAATGTACTTTATAATATGTACGAAGAATATGGAAATTATTTAACTGCAAAATATTACGGAACGTTTTCTTACATATAAATATAGCGCCTCTGCATACACTGTAAAAACAGCGTCGGCGGAGGCGTTTTTTTGAAAGAGTATATTGAAGAGCGGGCAGTAGAGATTGGAAATTATATTATCGAAACTAGGGCAACTGTAAGGCAGACTGCAAAAAGGTTTGGGATATCAAAGTCCACAGTACATAAGGACGTGACGACCAGACTTGCAAGCTTAAATCCAGCACTTGCAAGGCAGGCCAGGGCTGTGTTGGAGGTGAATAAATCAGAGAGACATATCAGAGGTGGTTTAGCTACCAGGGAAAAGTATTTGCATCAACATATGCTGGAAAACAATCTGCACAAAAAAATATAAACTTTTTTGTAAAAAGTGCTTGACGATTCCTTGCGATAGTGGTATAGTAAACAAGCTGTCGCAAGGAATTGCTTCTGAAATACTGAAAAATAAAATAGTTTTCAGAAAATTCGAATTAACTGTTGACAAATGACTGAACTTATGATAAAGTAACCAAGTCGTTTGAACAGAACGACAGAAACAAACAACTTTATACAGCTTCTTGAAGGTCTGAAAAACTTTTGAAAAAAGTGCTTGACAAGATCTGAAAGATATGATAAAGTAAACAGGCTGTCGCAAAGAGATGACAGACAAACAACCTTGATAACTAAACAGTGAAACACATACGATTCTCGAAAATTCTTAACGAATCATCATTCAAAAGAATGAACTTTTTATAACAGTAATGACGAGAGATAACTAAGCTAGTTGGTTGTCTTGAGT
>NZ_QUIO01000047.1:0-32567 GCF_003480145.1 Ruminococcus sp. AM42-11
GAAAAATAAATATATCTCATAAGCTAAAAAGTGCAGAGAAGTATATTATACAGTTATACGTCTCTGTACTTTTTTGCTTATGATGGTCATATCCTTAATGAAATCATTGCAGGTAACCGTCGTCTCTCTTCGTGAGGGGCAAACCCTCAAGAACTTGGATTATCCTGTATAATATACTTCTCTGCATTTTCCTATCTGTATTTAATTTATATTATCACTACAATCTTGTAAGTTATTAGCTATCTATTGACTTATTTGAAATCTAATTCTATGTCAATATCGATATCTTCCTCAGTACTTTCAAAAGAAATTGGTTGGTCAATATCGATTTCCTCTGGAACGGTTTTACGGTCGTTTTCAACACTTTCCATTTCTTTATTATCAGGTACCGCAGACTCTGCCTGAGTGGTATCTATTTGGACAATATCCACACGGGCATGGATTGAATATTCTTGTGCGGCAAGAATATTCAATTTGGACATATAATTAAGGTATTCTTATTTCTAATATGTAAGATTTTGGAGAAAATAGCATTTTTTAGGAGGCACCATGAAGGTAAGCGCTCAAATGGCATAAAAGGAGCGTGTTCCAAAATGATTTCTTATTTTTTCACACGCCCTTTTTTCTAGCCGTTATGAATTTGCATATGTTAAAGTTCTGATGCATTCCATGTATGAAAGGTCTTTAATTATGGAAACGGCTTGGTTCTCACAATATTCCGCGTCGTTTATATGTTCCTGTATTTCTTCCATATTTTTCTTATATTCTTCTACTATATTTTTTTCATTCTCAAAATATTCCTGAAGATCTGTACACATTTTTCGATATACAGCTATTTTTTTGTTTCGGCATTTCTTTTCAAGCTGTATTTCTGCGTTTTTTAGCACATTTTTCATATATTTGTCTGTTTTCTGTGCCCTATCTGCATCATTTGGTATTTTCAAGATATCAACAAACTCCTGAGAGTCTTGTGAGATATTACTAGCAACATAATCTGCTATTGTATTATGTATATCATCTACAAAAGCATCACTGATTTGATAATCGAACTGTTCCATAACGTTTTCTGGGAATATTTCTGATAATACATCAATAAATGAATTAATGTCATCTTCTATCTGATCCACCAGATTATCCTCATATTTTTTTGCCTGTGTAGCAACATTCAAACGTACTTCTTCGCACATTTTGTGTATATCAATGGTATCCTGTATTGAAGTATTATAATCATCGAGATCTACTGCTTTTTCGAGAACTGGATTATTATATTGAATTTCAATCCCTGCCATTTCTATATCTATGTTTCCGGTTATTTCTCCAACTTTTTCAATTGCTGCTCCAACGGTCCGGCATACTGCTCTTTTAACATTCACCGCAGCCCTGCCTAGAAAAGAAAATAATCCCATAATATGACCTCCTTCACATATTCTTATATAAATCAGAATTAGCTTTTATTTCTCTTTCCAATTTATTTCTTACTTCTTTTACCTTGACAAGAAGTTCTTCCAGATCAGCATTGCCCTGTTCGAGTTCCTCTATTTGGTCTTTTTCATATTCCCTGTTTTCTGTCAGCTGTTTTAAAAACTGTTTCGTATCATCCAGATAAATAGATGCATTGTCATTGATGACTTTCATGCAGCTGATATAGTCATTCGTAATCACATCTATGATATATTTTCTCTTGTTCTGTAATACAAATTTATCAATTTTATGAAAAAGTTCGTTTACGCCGGCATATTTTAAAATTTCGTCAGACTTCGTGTTTACATCGGAAAATTCCAGATCCTCATCAATTTCCAGCAAAGCTTTTTTGAATTTTTTCTTGTCTTCTTTTTCAAGGTCGATACCATTAAGAACTTGTAATGTCATCAAATGCATCTCAGCTGCAATAAATGAGAAACGGCTGACAGCCATGCTTTCATTATCGTACAGTTCCCCCAGACGAATTAAAAATTCTTTTACTTTCTTTTCTCCAGCTTCATTTGTGAGCATATCTTTTTTGGTTGCAACTACAAATATTTTACTGACATCATTCCCTTTATTAGCAATGACCTTGCTTAAAAAATTGAATTCTGGCTGGCATGATAAATTTTCTCCGGTGATGCACGCTAGAATCCAGTCTGCATTTTTAATATATTTTCTGGTAATATTAGAACGGTATTGCACAGGATCACTTAATCCAGGTGTATCAACTAAGAAAACATCATGCGGCATAGTATTGCTCTGGTATCCAACTTCTATTTCTTTTACAAAAAAATGCTTTGGCGCTTCGGAACTGGACCATTCCATCATTAAATTGGAAAGTTCTTCGGATGAACAGGTGATATATTTCTGTGGCTGGTCTAAATAGTCGTATTTAATATTATCAGCTTCTAGTCTTTTGTACTCACTCTGGAATACCGTCGCAGATTTTGTAGTATTCCATAGGGCATTCCACTGTGTCTGTGTATAGAACGATATTTTCAGGTAATTACCCTCTTCTGTAGTGCGGTACTTTACAAGTATGGAAGTTTCAGGCGTCGGATCCACACTTGCCAATCTGCTTCCGATCAGGGCATTAATCAGGCTTGATTTCCCAGCTTTTACCGTACCAACAACTGCAATTTCAATTCGTCTTTTTTTATAATCAGCAAAAAATTTCTGTGAAAGTCCGAATATTTTCCTATATACGGGAGCATTTTCTTCCCCTTTGTCTTTCATAGCCTTGGAAGCAATTTTTTGGATTTTTTTCATTTTTTTAAATTTTTCATCTAACTCAGGATAAAGCCAGTCATCGTCTTTTGTATTAGACGCTCTAACCGTCTGCGACAAGTCTTCTACCTCCGATATACATTTTTCTTTAATGTCAAAATCTGCAAGTTCATATGGGAAATTTTTGGATATTGCACCGCAAGAACTGCAAACTAATTGATATGATCCCATTGGATGGCCACATACTTGGCATATGGCAGAAACAGATGGCATCATCAATTCCAGGTTTTGAACTTTTCTTTTATATTTTGAAGCAGATTTTTCCTGTTTTTTCAGCATATCATCGTGTTTCTTTAATTCCTGGTGATTTAGCTGTGCGCCATCAATTAATTGTTCTGTTATCTTCCCTGCTTTTTTCTGGTTCCTTGTAATTTCGTTCATATGAGTACTGGTTTTTCTGAGTTCTTGTGCCACTTGTTCATACTTATTTTGAAAGGGTGCAGCTCCAACTTTCATTCCAGCTTTAAATATTTTTTCTTGTTTTCTTTTTCGCATGTTATTCCTCCACTGTGTTAATCGTCCAGGACAATATCAAACCATTGTTGTTCTAAAAATTCTTTTTTTACTTCATAGATAAAATTTCTGTCTGATATAAGGCGGTATATTGTAACCATAAACCCACCAAGATCCAGATAATTTAATGATTTTTTTACTAATATGGCATTACCAGAAATACTTCCAATCACAGCGCTTACTGCAACTGCTATTACATTGCTGGCTGATGCAATAAGGTTTGAATAACTTAAAATTTTTCTGGTTTTTACAGCATATAAATTTCGGTTTCCATCTGTTGATTCATCATAGTATAAGCCATGAATCATCCCAATAATAGAATTAATTAAAACTGCAAAACCTGCCTGCTCAGAAGTTTTTAAAAGATTTCCCATGTCCAGGCCATAGTCTGCCAGGGTTCTTGCAGCTTTTACAGAAATGCTGGATATAACCGGAATAGGAAGGCTTGCCGTAGAATATATGTCGGATTTTAAATGGATAGCTTCCTTCATAAGTGAAACACCCATGATCTCTTTTCCATCCATTCCTTCGTTTATAAGCTTATTTTTACAAGAATCCAGAACTTTGAAAGTATCCGCGTGCATGGAAATTTTATCTCTTGTAGCACCATTTGCGGTAACACCAGTTAAAACATGATAAGAGCTTAGCCCCTCGCTAACCGTAACGGTACTTGTAGCAATGTTCATGGTTCCAAACAACCAGCCCAGCAATGGGTCATGCCCAATTGTTTTGGCTCTATGTGTAAATCCGCCTCCGATTCCTAATTCATAATCCTTACTGCCGTAAATTGCATCAAAGGGTACTGGATTTGTTATGATTTCATCAAGTGATGGACGGTACAAACGATGTTGTCTGTCAGAATGTTCCTTTGTATGTCCCTTTGTCTTATTAGCCGCAGTTTTATCATCTGTTCTTTGAGTAATGGTTCCAATAATGAATTGCCGAATACATTGAAGAGCTGTTGCGAAAAGTAAAAATTTTACATCTGTCTTATTAAGCTTGGTAGCTTTTTCAAATTGAAGATCTATATGTTCAATCAGTGTATCTGAATATTTTGCAAGCTCAGCTGTTCTGTCAGCATCAACTGCTATTCGGTTTAAGTCATACTGCCAGCCATAAAGTTCTGCAAGGCTGACTTCGTTTATCTTTTTATTTTCTTTTTTGAGGCGGTTGTAATTTACCATATTTACACCTCCCTGTCTTCGATAAGCTCGATATTACTACCCTGCTTTTCAGCCACATATCAATCCCTTTTCCGAAAACTTCTGCCAATATGATATAACTGCCATTTTCTTCAGACAGTATTTGTGCTGTTGGAAGCCTGTCCAGAATAGCATCTACATCAGGACCGAGATAACGGAATTTTACTTTCTGAAGCTTTCCGCCATACATGAACTGGACACGTTTTCGGAATTCTCCCTCTTCAAAACGGTTCCGGTATGGCACATGGAACTGCTCATCCAGAATTTCAACCTTTTTTATCCGGTCAATACGGTATATGGTAGGAAATGCGTCATTGCTTACTTCAAAATACTGGGTTAAGACTTCATCATCAATAAACGCTGTAAGGTAGAAATAATATTCAGAAAACATAATGGCAGCAGGTCTTAGTTTTCTGGATACAATGGACTTATCCTTTGTCCTCTGGTATTCGATCTGCACATAGTGGTTAGTCCGGATTGCTTCGCCTAGTTTCCAAAGCAAATCAGAACAGTCTTTTTTGTGTCTGGGTTCTATGTAATGAAACAGTTCATTATTTGTCAGATCCAGCATATGCTTCTGCTCTTCGGCTTCGACATTACGGGTAATGATATTCGAGAGCAGCTTCTTAATTTCTTCTTTCGGAAATGCCCTGCTGTCTAGAAGAATCTTGCATATTGCAAGGATTTCCCCATTAGTTAATTTTTCAGCCCGTATTTTTTCTAGCCGGTATCCTTTTTGCTTCTGGTCGTAAACAACAAGGCAGGTTTCTCCTGGGTAATCATCAGATGTTTCCAGGAAACTTCTAACTTCGTCCAAATCCCGTTGGATGCTCCGTTCATTAACTCCAAATTTTGCAGCTGTATCAGATTTATTTACGATATATCCATTAACAAGCTGGTCATACAGGTATAATACACGAATCGCTTTATTTCCACTGTCTTTATCCATGACACTTCTCCTTTCTGTGGAAAATTATATCATAGAGGAAGGACATATATTGTCCATACAGCGATATTGTTTCTGGTTTTCATTATACCATAATAGGCATCGTTGTGCGTATTTTCATACGGAATATGTCGGATTTTTGCATATTTCTCAAGATCTATGTAACTGGCAGACCACATTTTTACAATACATTTTTCCATGATACAGGAGGCATTAACACACAAACAAGCTACTGAAATAACCGGCTATTCCTAACACATATACCCCATATTCGGCAGAGATTTTTATTCCATGTATCAACTGGTATACCTTAATTATCTGCCGCACACTGTAACAGCGCAGCTGGAGCTCCCACATCTCCTGACACGCCTACATTCAATATAGGTCTGATTTCTACGGAGTCTGATTTACTTCCTTCTTTGTTAATCTTATCCAGCCCTTTGCAGTCGGAAATAATATTAGCGTGGAAATTTATGTCCTTTTTAAATAAGGTATCGTACTGAATATATTCCTTTATTATTTTCCCTGAAGCCCTTTTGGTAGAACAATTCTTAAAATCACAATTTTCAATATAAGTAACTACACCATGCGGTTTTTCAAATACATCTGCTTCAATCAAAAAATTGTCACCCAGCTCTACCCCGTCAAAAATGCATTTTTTAAGATAATTAGCTCTTGTTTTTGATGACTTTGTTCTTGTAAATGTTATACAGGAAATCCTTTTTGAAATAATGCTTTCTTTTGTATTTCTCGTATTTATAAATTGGCAGAACTCAACAGATATTCCACCATCATAACCGTATGGGCGAATTAAATTATCATAGCAGGAAACGAACTGGCAGTTTGTTATTTGAGTGTTGTCATCGGTAGCAATTACATCTGTGCATTCAACAAACACACAGTTGTCTATACAAGGTTCATCGTCATCGTCGGAATAATAATTCTTCATTGTGTGAACTGGATTCGTACATTTTTCAAATCTGCACTCAAAAAATTTATGGGCATCAATCGCTCCAGAATAATCTTGAGAAATCCCCTTGAATAAGCAATTTCTAATCTCACCAGTACGGCTTTCAAAGTAAGTTAGCATATTCTTACTGCTTTTTTTCGCAATACCGGCTTTCTGAAATGTTTCTTCTTCAAAAATACAGTTATTACAGAATTCCACTTTATTATTTGTATTATTATTTACTCTGATAAGTGTTCCATGCCAACCGCTTTCTTCTTTTGGGTAAAAAGGATTTAATCCATCCTGTATAATCATATTATTTTTTATGACACAATCAGATTTTTCCCAGAGATATAATGACAGAAAATCTTCCAGACAATTATGTAACCGGCAGTTTGTCATAGAAAACACACAAGTCTCCCAGGATTTGGATTTTATAAAGTAAGAGCAGTCTTCAAATGTGTCGTTATCTAATGTAACCTGAGTATCACCATCACAAGTGATAAAGGTATTTTTATCAAATCCCTTGCAGAGAATAACGGAATTTGTTATGGTCAGGCTCGAATTACTTCCAAGTGTAATTTCATCCCCATCGTCAGTCTCATTGTAATTTATGATACAGTGGTCAAAAATCAGATTACCTTCGCAGTTAATATATGCTTTCAAGTGGATATTTTTGTTCTTGTAGGTTTTGGTTTCCCCAGGCTTAATCTGCAGGATCGTAGAAATTACTTCATCCACCATTTCTATATTTTCCTCTGCACTGGCTATGTTTTCATCATCGCCATCTTTGAAATCCATAGTGAAAAAGTCATCCGGGGCTTCAAAATTATCCTCCTGGTATTTTGTGAAGAATCCATCCAGGCCGCGTAAATTGTAAAAAGACTGAATCTGCTTTTCGATTGCTTTTATGGTTTTGTTTCCAAAATCAAATTCGTAAATGAAGTCCTCATATGCGTCATATCCTTCATCTGAGCAGTTTTTCAGAAACATATATTCCATGCAGCAGTTCAGGATTCGTTTTTTGCTTTCCGCATCCATATCTTCGAGTGCCGCTGTCGGATGATCCATCTGTGCATCAACATTCAGATATTTTATGACCTTGTTGGCAAAAGTCTTCTGGTTCTCTGAAGCATTCCCATCCTGGGCGTTAATAAAATATAAGCACGCACATAAGACTTTCTTATTTTTCTCTGACAGTTTGTTTAAGTCCATGTCAGGTTTCATTCCCAGCGAGATATCTTCCAGTTTCTTTATTTTCGAAAAAGATACAGGTTCTGCTCCTGTATCCTCCTAATATCTTCCATGGATTCCACCACTAACCTGGATACGCTGGAATCATTATCGGAAAGCCTCATTAAGAGTTCAATCAGTATCTGCTGTGCCTGCGCTAAAGTGCTCACCTGTTCGGCGATTCTTTTCTTACCTTTCTGTGAAAAAGTAACCATATCAAAAACACGGTTGTACCACTTTTCCTTTTTGATGGATTCAAACTGTTCCTGAGATGCGGAAGAAAGTTGTTTTACAGCCATTTTTAAAGCATCATAGTATTCCTGGCTCCCGCTGTACATTTCAGGATTCATTCTCACTTCTTCTCCCATTTTATTCATTCTCCCTTCATTTGTTCGAAAACATGGAAATTTGATTCAATCTCTGTCTGAAGCTCGTCTGCCCTGGCAACGTCAGCTTTTATTCTTCTGTTATTTGCCTCAATTTTTTCATAATATTCAGCCAGGTTAAAGGTCATCCCGTATACATACCCTGAGGCATTTAAGATTGCACCATAAGCGCCTTTCCCGAAGATTTCATCCAGAATGTTGGTACATACCTTGCCGAAATATACTCCAATAGCGAGTCCGGATACAAAGCCGATAACTCCGCCTGGGAGGAAAATAGTCACAGCCCCCATGGCTCCGCCTACCAATGCACCTTTTAAAGTATCTTCTGCTACACTCTCAAAGGCCTCCCGTGCATCAAGTTCCCCGTTTTTGTATCTCACATACGTGGTAATTGTAGAAATGGTAACCGCAACAGCTGCACCTACTACGGCCCCCTGTAACATCTTAGAACCAATCTGCTTTAATGTCGGGGCTGTGCTGGCCTGCCCATCCAGTATTTTCTGTTCCAGTCTCTTGTTGGAATCCTGGATCTGTCCGGAAGAATTTTTTTCAACGACCGGATTTTTAAGCCCGGCCTTTTTTGCAGCCTCTTCCGTGCCCTCAGGTCCAAAAATGATATCTTTTTCGGTTGCCGTACCCTTCTGGATTGCCTCTTTGACATCATTGATACCAGTGCTGTTACTTGTCATGGGATTTTTGGACGCTTTAATCGTAGTCCGGCTTATCTCTTTTCCCGTAAACCTGTTTATGGTTACCCCATCCACCCCGGGGGCATTATTTTCCAAAAGCGTACTCTTCTGCCACAGGTTGGACACTTCCCCCTGCTTCATCCGAACCCAGTCCACTTCCTGTCCATAGCCGGTTAATTTGCTTTCAAAGCTGGATAATGCCCTTGGGCTGGTTTCCGAAATTTTCCGGACGTTCTCAAAATAGCTTTTTGCGGATTCCGGATTTGAGAATACGCCGGACCTGGAAAATGGTTCCTCGCTCAGTCTTTTAAATACCTGAATGTCCCTGGCAAACTGCTGTGTTCCCTCATAGGATAAATTGGTACCTGCAAGTTTGTTAATTCCCTGTGCCGTTTTATCCAGAAGCTGGCTGGTAATGAATACTTCCGAGCCAGCCATTACTGTAAAATCCGCAGCCTCTGTTAACCATTCGGGATGTTTTGCTAACTGGCTTTTGATTTTAGGGCACATTTCATTATCATCATCATGTATCTTTTTACATTTTTCGCAATACCATTTCATTCCCTGTCCCCCTCTAACCGTTGTCTGGCCAAAGCTGCTATTTCCTCATTTCTGTCTTTTGAAAGATACTGGAGCGTATGGATTCCGGTATTTTTATTACAGGCTGCTGCTCGTCTGACTGCCCGGTCCTTATCATGTGCCGCTATGTCCAGAATAGGCTCGGTTGCGAGATCAGATTCCGCTGCCGCTACTGCCACATCAATATTATTATCTGTAACGTATTCCAGTAAATCAGCTTCAGTTACCTCTCTATTCTTAATCATTCTTATGATATCCATTTCTCTCTCCTGTAGCATCCGCATTTTCTTGTCCATCTTTCTGATATTTATCCAGCATGAAATGTGGAGGCTCTGAATCCTGTCAGTTGTACCACTTTTTGTTTATGAGATAACTATATCATTTGGCATGGACACCATATGTCTATGTGCTAAAAATAAATCCTGCCAGCTGTCTGTATATGGAAGAAACCTTGGCTCTGCTTATTTTCATATGGATTTCATATAGTATTTATTCTAGTATTTAAAAACAATCTTTTTAAAAACCAAAGAGACTGGCAACTGCTCCTTTTGCTTTATTCCATACATTGGAAACTTTTTCAACCGCCTTGTCCTTGGCTGTTTTTAATATATCCACTGCTGGTTTTGCTACTACTTTTGCTGCTGCTGCAACTTTTTTTTCGGTGTTGTAGATGGATTCTCCAAGCTTGGATCCACCAAAGTAACCTACCATGCCGCCAATAAATCCAGTTGCCACAGCGATCCCAGGCCCTACTACCGGCACCCATGCAAGCTTCGCCCCGATGACAGCACCTTTCGCAGCTCCCTTTGCCATACAGCAGAGTCCTCCTACCATGGAAGTGGTGACACGTCCCATCTGGTCGAGCCCTTTTGTTACGGACAATTCACCGGAGGCAATTTTGCCAAGGATTTTTACATTTTCGATTCCGACACAGGCGATATTGGCGATTACACCGGCTGGTGTTGTTTTCGGGATAAAACGTATAACGCCCCTGCGGATGGCTACTTCCAGGGTTCCGGCAGTTACTGTTTTAATGGAAGTATCCACTCCTGTATTGATGGCAGTTTCCACCAGCTCATCCTCATCGATCACTTCGCCTTTAAAGATCTTTGCCGCGATATTCAAGCCGGTTGTCACGGCAGCCGCCTGGAGTGCCATGGCACCAGCATTTTTCCAATATTTATGGCGAGGTCTTTCGTCTGGTAGTGGCTGTAATCCAACACAGGAGCGGTATTTTCACTCTGGGCCTTTTCCTGGAGGGCTTTCATCTCCTCTTTTGTGAAGGATTTTCCTTCTGCTCCCCAGGCATCGATATGGTCCGTGATGGTCTTTGAGGAACCTTTTTCCTTGAAATAGGCCCGTACCTCTTCCAGCTGTTCCGATGGCACGACAATCCGCTGGTTGTTATAATTTCCACGTTCCAAAAGTTCGATCGTGCTTTCGCATCTTTGCCGAACTTCAGCTGGTAGTTCTGGAACTGTCCTGTGTCATGGTTGATCGCACGCACGTCTACGGAATTGGCCGCATGGGATTCCAGGACTTCTACGGAAATGTTTTTCCCCTGTAACGTGGCGCTTAATTCTGTTGTCTTTGCAATCATGTTTTCTGCAATGTTGCCATCCAGGTTCGGGCTCATCATGATATGACCGTCTGTGCTTCTGGAAAGCGCATCCGCGAGTTCCATGTTTTTCGCAAAAAGTGCATCATCTATCTGTTGTAGGGATTTCCCGAAATCATTTACAGACATGCCGACAGATGCTTCCTGGAGTTTTTCTGCCAGCCAGTTTTCTTTGGAAGTCCCGGACGCCGCAGCCTGGCTGCAGGATTCTAAATTCGAATCAAAGGTCTGTATGGATTCCGTAATATCTTTTGCTTCCTGTTTTGCCTCTTCTACAGTCATATCCGGAAGCTCTGTCTTAAAAAGCTGTTCCAGCCATTCCTGGTCATTCATTTCAGGAGCTTTTTCCTTATAGGACTTTAAAAATTTCCGGAACAAGTTTTTCATCGTGACGGCTTCCGCTTCTGTCAGGTATTCCTGTCCGCCTTCCATTCTTTTATTTTCTTCTGCCATTGGATATTCCTCCTTTATTTGGATGCATTCTTGAATTTACGTGATTTATATTCTTCTTCCATTTTCTTCAGGGAATCTGCCATGATTTCAGACAGGGAATTGGTATTTTTCACAGCTTCCAGCAGGTCCTCTGTTTTTACGCCATTCTTATCATCTGCGAATGCCGCTTCCACCGCATCTTTTACGACTCCCTCAATATCTGCCCCACTGAATCCGCTAGTTTTATCCACGAGCGTTCTAATGTTGATATCGTTCAGATCCTGTTTCCTTCTTTTACTGATATGGATCTGGAAAATCTTTTCCCTCTCCTCTGCATTTGGAAGGCCTACATAAAAGATTTCATCAAACCTTCCCTTCCTTAATAATTCCGGAGGAAGCTTTGTGATATTGTTTGCAGTTGCAACCACGAAGACCGGGCTGGTCTTCTCCTGCATCCAGGTAAGGAAGTTTCCAAATAAACGGGTTGTGACTTCGGCACCGCCGCCAGATTCCCCAATACCGGCAAAGGCCTTTTCCAGTTCATCAATCCATAAAACGCAGGGGGAAATAGCTTCTGCCAGAGCAATCGCTTTCCGGAGGTTTCCTTCTGATTCCCCGACGTATTTTCCCATCAGACGTCCCATATCCAGACGCAGCAGCGGGACTTCAAAGAGCTTTGCAGCAGCCTTTGCATTTAAAGACTTTCCACATCCCGGGACTCCGGCGATCAGCACGCCTTTTGGCATATCTACACCGTACGCACTGGCTTTATCCATGTTTTTATATACTTTTGCTTTCCGTTTGAACCATTCCTTCAGGTTTTCCAGCCCTCCGATGTCTTCCATTGTTTCATTTAACGGGATCATTTCCAGGATACCTGCCTTCTTGATCATCTGCTGCTTCTGGTCAAAAATCAGGCTCAGGTCTTCCCGGTACAAGTCCCCCCGTCTGGAATAGGCCAGTGCAAGAAGGTTCAGGATTTCATATTCTGTCAGGCCCTTTAATGCAACGGCGAATTCATCAACCAGGCTTTCCTGGATAGGTTTTCCTGGCATAACTTCTTTCTGGAAGTTCAATATGACCTGTTTGATTTCATCCGTGCCAAGATAATCCATTTCCAGTATGGTCATATACTTTTCCAGGCCTTTTGGGATGACCAGTATGGAAGAAACGATAATAATGGTTGCAGGCGCACCCTGGTTGATCAGCCTGGCCAGACCTTTTATTTTAGATACAATCCTGGGGTCCTCCAGATATGGCGGCAGGTCTTTCAGAAGGATGATTTTATCTTCCAGCAGGACTGGTGTTTTAGCTGGTCCAGCATCTGTTCCAGTCCGCAGTCTTCCATAACAGGTGTGCCTGTTTCAAAGTTAATATATCCGTTGCTTTCGTTCCATTCATAAGCTTCCCTTTTATAAGTACAACTGATTTCAGAAATGATGGTATCAACCTTGTCTTCTTCATATGTATTTACGTAAAGGACGGGGAATCCGGCATCCATGTAATGCATGATCTTAGATTTGAGTGTTGCTTTTTCATTCATATCCTCTTACCTCCCATAATAATCTTTGTTTTTCTCTTGTTAACTCGCTTTTTCTCACATTTTCATTTTTTCATAGAGATTACTTCTAAGTCTATGTCATTCCCCTTGGCCATAAATCATGGATATACGGATGTTTAGGGTACACAAAACAAGACGTCGTCTTATTCTGCTATGATCGGCCTCTCTTCCCCAACTCCTTACGGCAGCCTAACCTCCCATATCATACGGGATCTCCTATAACTTCAGGGTCCTTAATTCCTTCGTTCTGCTTATCCATAAAGGGGTGTCATGATGCTCCATTGCTGAGTCTCTGCTCTGATGGTAAAAAATCTGACTTGGCTCTTTATGTTTATGAAATTCTTCTGTTTCTTTCAGCACCTTGCGGCGGACGTCTCCTGAATCTCACAGTTGATCTTCTTATGCTGCCTGTGGCTGCCTGTGAATGTCAGAAAGCATCTTCTGCGCATCATAGGTCACTCCATTTGCAAGGATGGCATAAAAGACTCGTATCAGCTTACAGCTGATTGCAATCACGGATTGTTTCTTCTTGAGCGGATTGTTCGCTCTTGTCGTGTAATACTCATGCAATGACTTAAACTCTGGATTCGTAGCTATCAGCGGAATCGCTGCATTGAACAGTACTGCCCGCAGCTTACTCCGCCCTCTTTTACTTATGGTCGTCTGTCCTTTGTGCTTTCCAGAGCTGTTCTCCCGTAATGAGAGTCCTGCCAGCTTTTGTATCTGTCTGGGTGATTCGAAACGCCTCACATCACCCACTTCTGCCAGAAATCCGGCTACCGTGATCACTCCTATACCTTTGATGGCAAGCATCTGCTCGCTTTCGGGTATCTTCCTGCACAACTTTTCTATCTCCTCTATAACGGCGTCAAGCTGTGCCTTTTTGTATTCGTAATCCTCGAGCAATAGCTTCATTTCATACTGGGCAGCCGAAGAGCCTTTCTTTAAGCCAATGCTGCGTTTTGCTGTCTCACACAGGGTCGTTGCCCTTTTCATTCCTACAGCCCTAAGCTTTGCATCTCGCCAGATTTGATTGATTTTCTCGGCTCCCAGTTCCACGATTGCTTCCGGAGTACAAACTTTCTTTAGAAGCAGCATACTGCTCTGTGCTTCATAGTCCCCAAACACATCTGTGTACTCGGGGAAATATATGGCGAACCATCTGGCAAATCTGTTTTTGATCTGGGTCATCTCCCTGATGAGTCTCTTACGATTGGTCACCATAATTCTTAAATCAGCATACACACCATCCGGTGTATACGGTGCAGAATACCGGCCCTCGGTAACCAGCTTTGCGATCACCTTCGGATCCTTCCTGTCATTCTTGCTTTGGCTGTTGTCATCCAGTTCCTTGGTCTGCTTTACCGTATAAGGGTTAACCATAACCAGGAGGATGCCCTCATCCTCAAGATAAGCGCCAAGATCAAACCAGTAATGACCTGTCGGCTCGATACCTACGATAACATCTGACTTTCTGTACTTGTCCTGTAAACGCTGCATCCATGCTTTAAAGGCTTCAAAACCTTCTCTGCTGTTGCTGAATGTAAAGACTTTCCCAAGTTCAATGCCTCTCCAGTCAAATGCTCTGGCATACTGTGTCGTACTTCCGATATCAATTCCAACTACCAAAGTTGATTCTTTTACTTGATTGATTTTTTCATTCTGCTTATAATTCATTTGTGGGTGTCTCCTTTGAACGATGATTTGTCAACCGGCCAGTTAACAATCATTATTCTATAGGTGGCACTCATTTTTTGCAAACCGGTTATTTGTTACTTAACAGGAATGCTCCATTCTAATGTATTTTCGTAAATATGCCCGTTATATCTTTGTACTTTGTGGTTGGAAAGGCAGATCCGGTATTGTGGTATTTTATTTACCTCGTATCCAATCCCTATTCCGCTGCCGCTGACACTGTCTTCCGAATAGGAACGGCAGTACAGATACAAATACCCTTTCCACATCCTCATTTTCCGGTCCAGGCATTCTTTCCCATTATATTTTCTGCTTACGATACATAACGGTTTTTCCTGGCCTGTCGCTGTGTCAGTTTCAAATAACTGGTATTTTTCATCCAGGTTATTTGTTTGTATGACGGCTAAACGGTATTCCGTCTTTGCATCCCTCCATAACGCCTGTGTGGAAAAATGGCTGTCCCCTTCATATTTTTTCAGATCCCTGGTCTGCGTATTGTACACGTAGTAATAATATTCTTCGGAAGCAGACTTGTAGGTATCTTTCCCCCATACCATCAGATAGTGGTTTGTCATATCAATTCCAAGGACATTATAAGCAAACAGGATCGGCTGTTTCTTTTTGCTTTCCAGGTTAAAACTGTAGATCTCCTGATCGGTTCTCGGGCTATGCTGCACCCTGAAGTATGCATTTTCACCTGTTTCATCTATGAAAATATTGGTTACATCTTTATCCAGCGTATAGGCCCTGCTTTGGTGCGTATGGATATCTATGAAAAAAAAAGTGTCTTCTCGTGGAGCCTGTCCCCTGAGGAACAGTTTTCCATTACGGATGCATAATATTTTCATGGGTTCTTTTCGTTCCAGGTCAAATACTGCTGCTTCCTGGCCCGTTTCCAAATCCAGGGAAACGATTTCATACTTTCCAGTGTATTTTCCTTTTTCCCTCATGAAATAGATATTTTTTTCATCCTGTGCAGCGTTGCGGTAAAGCATATCCAGGTCATGGAAAGAATAGAATGTTGCATACCGGTTATTTTCGTCATTGAATTTATAAAGATGCTTCGTTTCCATGCATACCATTACGTTAGATATTCGTTCGGCCTTGCGCTTTTCTTCCAGTATTTCCAGGTATTTCTGGTCAAACACAATGTTTCTTAACGTAATCCTCTTTTTTTCCCAGTCAACTTCTTCTTTGGAATCAATCACTGCAACCGGATTGTTGATTCCGGTATAGGTGACTCCGACTGCTGATAATGGAATAGAAAACTTATCCCCGCACAGATAGATTTCCTTTACGCCGTTATCCAGGAGGGTATACAGTTCATTCTGGTCAAGCGCAACCTGCCCGATGATTTTTTCGGCCATTTTGTCAATTGTGTTTTTATAGTTTTCATCTTTTATACAGCTTTCCATCCGGAGGATTCTCTGCTTTTTTAGAGTTTCTTTCTGTATGTATTCCGCTGTATTAATATGTGAAACCTCCAAAATGTCACATAATCTTTTTATGCTTTCAGGATCCTCCGGATCTAACTCCTGTATCTGGTCTGCCATGCCATTCAGGCTCCTGTCATGCAGCCATCTGACAAGCGTTCCATTTTTTAGGTAGTCCAGTACTTTCGGTAAAGAAAAATGTTCTTTTAATTCTTCCAGGCTTCTAACGTCTGTTCCATCATCCATTTTCAATGGGAAAGTTAGTTTCCACATCATTTGATACCTCCGTATTTTATTTAATCAAAAGTCTTTTTACGTATAAAGAAGTCACGGCCATCTATGGTGGAATAACTGAGGTCTTTTAACTCTTTTCCTTCCAAGGCTCCCTTTGCTGCTGTAATCCAGTCCTTTAACTGGTTTTCATCGTAAATAAACATGGAAGCAGCGTCTGAAATTGTACGGAGGTTTTTCGTATACTCATCGTCCATTCCCGCCAGAAAAAGCATCCAGAACAGTAAGTGCCCCTTGACATTGCATGGAGTACCAAGAGAACAGGAATTACATCCCTCCAGGCTTTTTACGACTGAATCGGTAATATCTGGATAAGCCCACATATTGCTTACCATTGGATTTTTACAATCATATCCCTGCATGAATGCATTTCCGAATACCGCTTCCATCCATTTATTTTCCGGTTTCCGCTTTATGAAAAGTTCCAGAATCTTATCTTTATAGGTACACCTGCTTCCTCCAAAATATTTATCCAGGTTTTTGACATATAGTTCAAATCTCTGGCCCCGTACACTGAAATTTTTATTGTATTGAACTGCAGTAGTTTTTCCATAATAGGGTTCAATAATAAATTTTTTTACATAATCAATTTCATCCAACCCCAATTCACTGAAATACCCGATTGCATTATATATTTCATATAATTTTAAGCCTGGATATTTTTTATAGATGGCAACCTCTTTATAAATGATCTTTTCCAGTTCTGCAACTTTATCATCATCCAGATATTCACCCATAATTTTGTTGAATTTCATTTTATATTCATCCAGCAGGGCCACATCCTCTGCATCAAAATTTGACAGGTTTAACGGTATGTGTTTTTTATAAAACGCCTGGTCTATAATAGCCTGTGCAGTTTGATTCGCAGATGAAGAAAAAGGGGTAGATTTTTTATTATCTGTTCCTTTAGAAAGACTAAGGGTAAGTTTTACCATTTGGTTTATTGAATCTTGTATACTTTTCGTAACACATTGTATATTTTTCGTAATATTATAAATATAATAAGGATCTGAAAAATCACCATTTTTATCATATTTAAAAATATCTATGGAATTTCCAGTACACAAATTCGGATCAAAATGAAAGGAAAGGAATTCATTTCTAAGCAGTGCATAAAATTTTTGGCGCTGTCTGTTATCAGGATTATCAAAATAACGGCCTAACCTTGATGACGGCTGGTAGTCTGGGCTGATACTGTTATATGCATCCGCATTCTTCTGTCCTGTCATATTTATGTATTCCTGGTCAAAAGCTGTATTCACAAATGAAATTCCTTTTTCTTTCCAGTTGACTTTTTCCCTGGAAGCAATGACAGCTGTCGGCGTATTGATTCCGATATACCTGACGCCTGACTGATCCAATGGTATGGAAAATTTATCTCCACAAAGATATATTTCCTTTTCCCCTTTGTTTAACAGCTCCAGTAATTCATCCTGGTTAAAGGCAATCCGGTCAGTCACATCTTCATAGGTTCTGTCAGTGGTGTACCGCTTCAGAAGAAAAATCCGGTCAAATCTGCAGGCTTCTTCCTTGGAAAAGCCAAGAATACGGCACAGCTGTTTGATACTATCCCTGTTTTCCGGATCTAATTCCTGTACCTGGTCAGCCATATCATTCAGGTTCCTGTCCCGCATCCATGTAACGAGCGTTCCATTTTTAGGTAATCGAGTACTTTCGGCAAAGAAAAATGTTCTTTTAATTCTTCCAGGCTTCTGGCTTCTGTTCCATCATCCATTCTCAATGGAAAGGTTGGTTTTCTCATTATTTCGTACCTCCATATTTTCGCAGGAAAAGCTCTGCCTGTTCTTTTACCCTGCGTACTGTGGCTGCTGGTGAAAGAATGACCAGCTTCTCTACAGGCTGTCTAAATGCCCATCCTATAAATTCATCTTCTGCTGCATGAATTTTAAAAAGGCAGTATATAAGGTCTTTCTGAACCAGCTCCGCATCTGGGAACTGGTCCAGTACAGACTGGTAAAAATCATCGGTGCATTGGATCTTTATTTCAATAAATGAGCTTCCGGGCATCTGGCAGATACTGCCGGCATAGTGGACCTGGTAGTCCTTTACCAGATTCTGTTCCTGTTCATCCTGCATCTTAAGGACCTCAAAAGAAATTATCTGGTCTAACGGGTAACTGGATAAAACCAGTTCGTCAGTATCCATACATAGTCCGGTCAGATATATGGATCCATAATGAAAGGTTACATTACAGGGAATCAATTCGCAGTATGTCTCTCTTCCATCGTTTTCCTCATACCGGATTCCAATACACTTTTTCTCCCGGATCATGCGGACGAGGTCTCCGTGCATTTTCAGCAGGGCCTTATTATGTATAGGTGGACGGTATGTTTTACAGACGGATTCTTTTTCCAGTTTCAGCTTTTTGCCGCTTTCTGTGTTTTCCAGCAGATGCCCAAGCAGGATTTCAAATTCATCTTTCCTTAAGACAGACAAATCCTGCAACAGCTGTTCCAGGAAAAGATATTCCATTGGTTCCAGAAGTTCCCGCCTTGTCCCGCCGATAAAATAACAGTTCTGCTGCCGGTCATATTTTAATTCCGTGAAACTGAAACTTTCACTTAAATATGTACGGATTACTTCAATATCCCGGTCAAAAGTGCGTGGAGAGCATTCGTTTTCAAAACAGAAAAGAGTTTTATTGATCAGTTCTCCTGAGGCAAGTTTCGAATACAGCAGCAGGAGCCGCATGATTTTATCCATAACATTCTTCCCTTCAGCTTTATGGACATATTATACCATGCGGCAACGCCATATGTATGACGATGTTATAAAAATATGTAACTTTTTATTTATAGAAATTTATAAAAACCAAAAAGAAAAGGACCGGTTTCCCAGTCCTTAATATTTAAAATATAGCCTTTGTCATGAATCAGTTCTTTGAGATTTCGGTCACGTAACCTACCGGGCCTCCAACTCTTTTTACCCTGATCGTTACACTCTCGTAGCTGCTGTTTGCAAGCACGAATGTGTCATGGCGATGAGAATCTTTTGCAGCAGTAAACCTGCAGAGGATCGGATACTTCTCTACCGCATCTAGGACATCCTGTCCAATGGCCATGTGACGGCGTCCCAAAATATGGATCCCGCTGTCAGTGACAACCATTACCTGCTCGCTGCCGTGAACTTTTGAGATAGCTCTTACGTTTCCGTAATGATTTTCGAAGGTATCGGCATATACGCCTGCAACCTCACCATCTTCATCTTTCTTTTCATAGACTTTGATCTCAATAAGATCAATTCCGTCCATATCGACCGGTGTGATAAATTCGTAACCGTCAAGATCATCTTTGGTATTAAGAGCCTTGTTTCTTTCAAAGAAAACAAGAACCCCGTTATCCGTTTTAATGTCTTTCACATATTTATCTAAGGCCATATTGCAGAACTCTCCAATACTGCGTCCTTCTTTGAGGATATACACTTTATCGGAACGCATCTTTATTCTCTATAACAGTTTGGTCAGATTTTAAAGTATTCATCAATATTCGCAGACTGTTCCAGATATCATCATATGCTTCTTTTGCAGCCATTGTATTTTCAGTGAACGTTCCAGGTTTTATTTCCTTTTTTTCTATAGAATCCTCTAATTTAGTCAGCTTCTGATCAAGCTGGTTTAAATACGACATATAAGCGTCCTGATCTATGCCGGAAGATAGATACAAAGTTACAATATCATCCAGGCTGGAACAATAATCCTTTATGTCAGAAAAACTGCTGAATTTATCAATAATCCATTCGTCAGCATCCACTTCACCAGCAGTACATCGAAAGAGCATAAAAAAATAATAGAAAAAAAAGAGGGATTTTTTTCGCATAACCTTTCTCCTAAAAAAGGGCCACAGGAAAACACTTGTAGCCCTGCTGAACAACACTATAGTGGTTCAGTTGTCAAGACAAAAATCTAAGCTTTTTATAATGAACTGATATATGTAACTGGGTAGGGGGAGAAAATCCCCCTTAGGCTGCATGATCATCCAGTAACAGGATCGGATAATAGCAGGATGCCGGTGTCTGATTATTGAGTGCAGAATGACAACGTTCAAAGTTGTAAGTGTGCACATATTTACCGATTGTCTTCTGTGCTTCTCTGATATTGTTATATTGGGTCAGATATGCTTCCTCGTACTTGAAGCTCCGGAACCATCGTTCAATCATGATATTGTCAGCCCAGCGGCTTTTACCATCCATGCTTTGACAGATCTGGTTCTCTTTGAGAAAATTCATGTACTCATTGCTTGTAAACTGACAGCCCTGATCCGAATTCAGGATAACAGGTTTTGCTACCATAAACGCCTTCTTTAGCGCAGTCATGACCATTCTGGTATCCAGAGTATCATCGACTTCCCATCCAACGATACAGCGGCTGTACCAGTCAATCACAGCTGCTAAATATAAAAATCCATGTTTAATGGCGATATATGTGATGTCGATTGACCATGCCTGATTAGGACGGTCGATAACGGCGTTACGTAGCAGATACGGGCAGACTTTAGCCTGTTGCATACGTTTAGAAAGGTTCATTTTTGGATAGATTGGATCAATCCCCATTTCATTCATATAACGGCGCGTTTTCCGGCGGCCAACCTGGTGCCCTCGTTTCTTCAGTTGAGCAGACAGTTGTTGTGCTCCCCAGGCCGGGTTATCCGTGTGTAATCGATCTATGATCGATTTGCAATCTAACTCCTCCTGAGATATGGGCGTGCCCTTGTAATAAACACTGGTACGATTGATATCAAGAAGCGTAGCTCCTGTTTTAACTGGAAGTTCTTTTTCAAAAGGTTTTGGACTAAATTTACTCTCGTAGTCAGGTCCAAGTGTTTCTTCATATTTTTTTCAACCAATCCACCTGCATGGTGAGCTGGCCAACTTTTTTCGCATATTCAGCTTTTTCCTTGCGCTCTAAAGCGAGTTTTTCTTTCAGATTATCCTCTCGTGTGTCATCAAAAACCACGGATGCTTTATCGAGGAATTCCTTCTTCCAGTTGCGGAGAAGATTTGGCTGAATATTGTTTTCGCTTGCAATTGTATTTAAGTCTTTTTCTCCTTTGAGCAGTTCAACCACTAATTCTGATTTGAATTTGGCGGAGAAATTTCTTCTTGTTCGAGACATAATAATGATCCTTCTTTCTGTAGTGCTTACAGTATATCAGATTCATTAAGAAATGTCTCTTGAAGTGTCTTAAATTACGATACCATTATAATTTGTCTATGTATTTTCCTACTTCGTTAATTAATTTCTGATCTGCCATACTGACACCGCCCATTTTATATCTTTGCCACAATTCAATTTATGTTAAGCTCTTATTTTATTCAAAGAATAACATATTTTTTCGCTTTTGAAGTCGCTTATCAAGCGACATTTTTACTCTTCTGGAAGCAGCCAGCTATTTTTTACTTCCACAAATTCTCGTTCTGCATTTTCACCAATGCATATATTTTTCCAATTGGTTACTTCTATGCTATGCTTTCCTTTACAAAATTTGTTTTCATAAAGATATACCAGGAAAGCAAGGCTGGCACATTGTTTTCTTATTTTGATGCGCTCTCTTATATCCAGTTGTTCTGCAGTTCTGGAATTTGCATTTGTATAATTTTCTAAAAGTCTAAGAACAGTTCCAATATTTCCCATAACTTTAGAAGAGAATTTTTTTTCTCTTCGATAAAACAGATTATGTAAAAGGATTAGAAAATCCTCTAATCCTGGCTCTTTATGGCATTTTGCGAGCTTAAACAATTCCAATAATGTTTTATTGATAATTCGTTCTTCTGTTATTGTTTCCAGGCATCTTCCAGTAGCCATTGTAGCAGAATATACCATATTTGAATCCATTTCATACATAATCTCTAGCATTTTCTCCAAAAATTTAGGAACTGTTTCTTCTGCAAGAAAAACTGCCTCCACTTCCCACGTATAAATTCCGTCTTTTTCAAAAGCTTTTAATAGTTTTAACAGCTTTTGTGCAAATTTTTCTTCAATATTTTTCCAGCCATTTCTCCCAAAAGAAGTAATGGCACAAATCATCATTTTTAGTTGCCATTTTGATAAGTCAATTTGAAAATCATATCGAATATTTTTCCAATAACCCAGTAAATAAGAACTACAGGAAATGAAAAGTTCTAAGAACCATTCTTTTTCCTCTTTTGTCCAGCAATCTACATAATATCGATTCCAGATTTCCAATTGCTTCCAATAAGAAATTTCCGATAAATTTCCACCTTTTAATTCATTTTTACAAGTTTCTACTACATGATCATTTATGAAATAGTTTTTGATTCTTGTAAGAGGATCAATTTGTGCAGGATGGGGCCATTTCATAAACGTAAACACATAGTATTGTTTCATGTTCGGTAACTGCGTTTCTGAATCCAATTCCTTCCAGAGTAGATCGCCAAATTCTTTTTCCTGGTTTTCTGACAATTTTTTCCATTCGAACAGTTGCCCCATTCTGGCTAATATGGAGGTACGGTCAGTATCAGGCTGTTGCGCATTTTGAAAAATATTTTTTATAAATTGGGGTCCTATATAAGATTTTTCATACAGATTTTTGGATAATTCATACTCTGTAAATACATCAAAGGGATCTAACTGTTCTGCGAGGGAATCTTTGTTCCTTTTTTTTAAAGAACAGCTTAATAGTTCATTTAGTCTCTTACGTTTCACATCATCATTAGTCTGACGCATGATGCAGGAAATAAATGGATTTAATAAACGACCGTCTTTTACCACTTCTTTATTTATTAGCAGAACCATCAGAGAAATCAATTTTTCCTGCTGTAAAGGCTCTAATACAACTGATAATTTTTCTAAAATGGGAAATCCCGCCACGATAAAGGAAGTATAGATGTTTTTATCATAATAAAAATTGCATTTTTTAATCTCTTCGAGGTTATTGGTTATTGCATTACATATGTACTGATAAAATTCATCCATTTCTTTTCGGTCCCAGGATTCAATTGTTTGTCTTGTCAGACATTTATGAACGGTGTCAGCTTTTCCAAAACGAAGAAGTAATTGCCAGCTATACTTCGGATGATCCTTCATAATACTCTTGATCAGAAATTCCAAATAATTCTGAAACAATTTTGTATGTTGTAATGGAACTGGAAATCCACAGTACTCCATGCTTTTGAAAACGGTGTAAGTTTCCCAACATTGATTATCTGACTGAATCAGTGTAATAGATTCACGGTTTAAATCAAACTTTGGATCTGGTATTTCTTTTTTTAGCCAAATTAGAACTCCGTTCTTGAAAAGCTCTTTTTCCTTCTCCAAATTATAGTATTTTTTATAATCAGATATTTCCTGGTATATTCCCTGGCATTTTTTTCGAACTGATTCCTCAAAGGGATCTTTTTCTTGCAATACATAAGCCTTTACATATAACGTACAGGTCAGAATACAATACAAATATACTCTTTTTTGACTAGCTTCTTCTGATAATTCCTTTCTTTCTTTTTGAATGCATTGGATTAGGTGGTCAATTTTTTTCAATGCTTCTTCATAGTGTCCCATTTCTACCTGTATCCCGATAACTCTTAAACAAATATCATATGGCTTTCCTTCCAGGGAATACAATGCTAATTTTAGCGCAACTTTTTCCAATTCCATGTTATTAAAATCATGGAGAATATCTTCAAAGTTCAAATAATCTTTTCCATCTGGCCTATCTATTTTAGAATTACAGAGTTCTTTATAGATTTCCTGCCACTTTTCTTCATTTCCGTTTTGCCTGTATTGTTCCAACAGGAATAATCCGATTGTAAACCATTTTGGATTTCGCTCTGGATCTGATATATGTCTCTCTTTTTTCACACTCCATATATTATAAATATCTTTTTTCATATTTTTATCCCAGGGAAGACATGCTTTTTGATAACGATTTGTATATTCATAGGCAAAATCCAAGAGTTCAGCAGCATAAATACTATCATTTTTTAAATCGATGACGTTACAATATAAAAGGTCTTTTCTATTTGTATAGGTTTTCACTTTTTCCCGTATATCTGCAGGAATTACCAGCCATCCGGGATATTGCATAAATTCTTCTTTCCATTGTGTAGTTAATGCGATTCTTTCTTTTCTTTGAGTCTTAGGCTCTCCTGCTATGCCGTCTATACTGGTATATTTAATATCCCAGATAAATTCTTCTTGTACATTTCTAGCGTTTTCATAATGTTTTTTATTCTCTGTTTCTGATTCCGCATTTTCTGTTTCGGAATCATTACTGGATTTCCATTGTTTATTTCTGTAATATGTATTGGGGTTTATATCAACTCGGATGTCTTCTGGTTCTGTTTGACCGTACAATTTTTCGGAAATAACTGTGATATTATGTTTTTCTAAAAGAGAAAGTTGGCTTTTAACTGTTATACCATATAAGGCAATTGCTGTATCTTTTTCCATTTGCTGACTTATTATAAAGCCTACAATTGAATTTCCTTGATCAACTATTACACTTCCAGAAAAACCTTGATAACTTTTGGCTCGTGATTTCATTTCTAAGATAAGCTCTTTATCCACAGACTCGGAATGAAAACCGATAGATATTATATCCAATCCAACTTTTTCCTTATAGCTTTTGCTATATCCTATCATTGTCAATTGTTCTTGAAATTTTATATTCTTTTCAAATAAACAGATTGGGGCAAGTTCAATCTTTTCATCTAGGTAAAGAAAAACCAGTTTATCTTTATCTTTATCAAATTCTGGATCCACCAGAGCTGGTATTTCTTTTAGATTCCCTTTGTTATCATTCCAAATTAAGCGAACATTTTGCATCCAAGTATTTGTTTTTTTGTCATAAATGCAATGTTGTACTGTGACTGCAATATTTCCATCAAGAAATAATACATTACCTTTTCCAGCAGTACTTCTTATCATGCCAATATGTTGATTTAAACAGTCATTACTTATAGCTTTCATCAACGCTTCCGACTCCTTTAAGCCACTTGATTTCATAATTTTTAATTAATTTTGCAGTGAGAGCTGAATTTGCTATTATATTTCCAATTACGGATTTGGCCGGATGATTATGTTTGGTTCCATCTGTTGATAACAAATAATACTTCACTTTTTTATTTTTTATAAATTCCACAGATATATTTTTGGCGGATCCGTGATGAGGAAGTTTTATTACTTCTATTTCATCTGGTAATTTGTCCTCAAAGTATTGGATTGGACAGTCACCTGGAAAAAGCAATTCTAAGCCTTTATACTCAATCAAAAATGCGATAGAAGAACAATTGGTTAACTTAGGGTCAACTTCTTCTTTTTTTCTATTTTCTATGTATTGTTTAGTCCAATCCTCTTCTGCATCTGTGTAAGAAATATTCTCTTCATATACATCCAAATCTGGTTCTTCATTCAAATAAAATCCCTCAAAAGCAGCATCATATAATTTATTTTGAGAAACGTCTACTTTTCTTAACTTATCTTTTAATTCTTTAATCCAGGATTCTCCCATTCGTGTCAGAATTTCAGGTTTTGGATTCAATATCATAATTTTAACATCTCCAAATTTAACTACCTGATTATTCGTTACCATTCCATTTTCAACAGAGAAATTCCAAGCATACTTACCTGATTGTATCAATTCTGTTAAATCACTTCCCGAAACATAGCTTATATTTTCTTCTCTGTTTTCATCTTGCATAATGATTATTTCGGGAGCCATATCTTCTAAAACAATTTCTGTTTGTAGGTCCATCTTCTGTTCCATTTTACGGTTGGCAATACACTGCTTCAATCCATTAAACCAGATTTCATTAATCCCAATAATATTTGGATTCTCAGAAGTTCCATTCTCTCTTAGCAATGCTTAATGCCATTAATATGGTCATCATCTACATGGGTGACAATAACCAAATTTAAACGTTTTCCATCTTTTTTCAATTTTATTAGAAAGTTCTTTAAAAAATCTTGATAAGTTTTTACGTAGCCACCATCAATTAACATTCGAAAATTTGCATTTGTAAATTCTATATAGATACAATCTCCCGATCCGGCTGGTAGCATTTGTATACAAATATCATTTATTTTCATTGCTTTACCACATCCATTTCTACTTTCTGCAAACAGAAGTTTTGTTATTCTTAAGTAAGTTCTTTTTTCCAAAATTTAGCGTCCATAATGCTGCATTACCTGAATCTTCTTATTTATGCAGAGTCATCTCCGTTTAAAATCCCCTGCATCTGCATAGTTTCCCACCTTGTAAAGATTTTGGAAAAAAGCGTATTTCTTTTGAAAAGGGCAAGTCTAAACAGACCTGCCCTTTTGTAATAGTTCCTCATTTATTTTGCTACACACAAATTCTCATCAATCCATTTCTGGACATCTTTTTCGCTGAGATTTACGGCTTTCGCAATTTTGTTAACTGGGATTCCCATTTCAGCCAGCGAAAGGATGGTTTCTTTTTTGGCTTTTAACTCGCCCATTTCTATACCACGTTTCTCTCCGCTTTCCATTCCCTCACTATAGATTTTCTCCATTTCATGGCACATAAGTTCCACCCCTTTCTGTGTCTCCTTCAATTCATATACTCGTTTTGCAAGAATTGGACTGTGCATCTCATCTGCCTTTTTACAGTGTAAATCATGCATCAGCTTTCCAAGTTCTGTATCATCCTGTTTCCTGGAATTTACATATATGATATGTGCTTCATCTTGAAAAGCTTCATTTAATTCTTTGATTTGCCGGTCAATGTGGTAAATGGGAAGTCCATATCCAAGAATATCGTCCCGAGTAATAAAAATTACATAGCTTTCCGGCAGTTCCTCAAAATCCTGTCCGGGATTTAAGGTATTCATATCCATCAGTCCACTATGGTACCGGGCTCTTTTTGGGGAAGCTCCTTCATTATCCTGCTGGATTTCCACATCAAATTGTTTGCCTGTGGAATCCCTGGCAACGCAGTCCATTACTGCGGAGCGTCCCTGCAAATTTTTATAATCTTTTTGGATTACCTGATCAATCACGTGTAAATCCTGTTTCTCCATAATGACCTGCAGAACATATTCCAGACATTCTCTTTTCTTGAACACGTTTCGCATAAATATATCACTCATGAGTGTAAATTCTTAATAATGCCTTTGTATTTTTCGTAGCGTGACTCTAAATCACTGTTTAATAGGGTGTTTTCATCAGCCATTTACAGCAATCACCTCCTGACATTTTCGATTGATGAATGTGAAAGTGTTTTTATCTAATTCTATCTTAACATTAATGGAATTCCTTTACAAGATACTTTTTATGATGAGTGAACAGATGTAATAGAAAATAAATTTTAGTAACACTTTCTCGTATAAATACTATTTTGCGTTATTTGCAATCAAATAGCACCATGTAACACAATATGTCATTCCATAACACTATAAGGAAAATACCAGCAATAGCCGTCTGGAAAGCGAACTGCAACCACAATAAGTATTATTAGATAACTGACAGATTGCATAAAAACCTGTCTTTTACAGAAATATCAATTTTTGTCACATAAAAGAGGCATGATACGAAGTCTGAAACGGAAAATCGATTGCAAAAGGTGGTCAAAAATGGCCTTTTGTCAAAGGCTTATTTTGTGTTATTGAATCCCTTTTAAGCTTAAATAACACAAAATAATACAAAATGATACAGATAAAAAGGTAGGAAATAACATCAAATAGTACTAAGTGATTTTAAAAGGTAGTAGGTAAAAAAATCGTGTCCTAGACATCCGGAAAACAAAACGCCACACGGACATCTATCCCGTCTAAATTTTTCATCACAGAGTTGACCTCCCCGCCGATGTAGCGGGCTGCTTTGTCAACACTAAGTAATATTTCGTCACTAAGTGCTAATTTTCTCATTCTTTTCCTTTCACGATTTGTCACTATTTGCCAAATACAGAACTTCTTCTGTTTAGATTTGGATAGTGACTTTTTTTCTGAATAAGTGGGAAAAATAATGCTCATTTTTGAACCTATTTTTACCCCGAAAACGGCATTTGGTCACTGCGGTACCGGCAGTGGTATATACCGTTAATTATCCTATTATAATACAGGTCATTTCAGAAATTCAAGAGAAATCGTGTGCTTTTGTGGAAATGGTGAAAATTGTCTGCTGTCCCTCCTTTTTTTACAGGATTCTTTTTTTCAATACTAATATGTCATATTTTTTTGTTTCTGTCAAAAAATGTCGGGGTACTTGTTTCTTTGTGGTTATCTGCTTTCTTGGAAAAACCTTTCTTAAATAACCATTCTTAAAAATATTACATATTAAATGTGTAAGTATTCTATAAATATATTTCTTTGTATGGACATCCACCTTACAGGATTAATATGTCATTTATTTGAAATTTTATCAAAAATTTTCATAAAAGATCGGATTCTGAGCGAAAATCGGACAATATATAACTGAAATATAGTTAAATGCTTAGCCAATGATGGCAGAAAGGAAAAAAGAATGAGAAAAGAATCAAAAGAAATGGCTGTTACAGCCACAACAATGAAAAAAGAGAAAAGGAACGAAAATGCTGCAACTACTTTTGTCAATTACCTGGAGAGCTGGTACCAGAACGAATACCTTCCGAATTCAACCAGCAGCAGTACGGATGCTTACTACCACTGGATGATCTTCAATGTCATTGAACCCAACCTTCCGGATAAGGAGCGGGCGGTTGACGATATCGATGCAGAATATCTGAATGCTCTTTTGGCACGTATCGACCGAAAAAATGAAAATATGGCTGCTTCGGCATACCGTTTTCTGCGTGTTTTTATAAAGGATAGTTTTGAACCAGATACCGGAGATTATGAACTTTTCTTTCAATTAAAAAAATATTCTGTTTTGGAAAAAGATCCTGTCCTTTATACACCGGAACAGCTTACCTGCTTATTATCAGCTGCAAAGAAAGACAACACCTCCCACTATCTGGAATATGCCCTGGCGCTTTACTGCGGGCTGAAACCAGGGGAAATCCTTGGACTTAAATATGACAGCTTCGATCCGGAGACAGGCACGGTAACGATCTGCGGGCTGCATGCACGGAATTATGTGTCTGCTGACAGGAATGGGGGTGATAATAGTCAGAGTCTCAAATACAGTGGCAGAAAGCTCCGTTCAGACAGTAATTACCGTACTGTGCCTGTTCCGGAATTTTTATTTGATGAGATCGGGAACCGGAGATATCTGAATGAGGGCATTCTTCTGAGATATCCCGGACTGGCCGAAGAAGGCGCCCTGTGCCTTGGTCCATATGGAAAAGTCAAGACGCTTCCCACACTGAATACCAGACTGAAAAAGATCACACAGTCCTATGGCCTGCCCCGCATCTCCCTTGGAGATCTGAGATATATGTATCTCGCAGATCTTATCAAAAAGGAAAAACAGTTTAAAAAGATCATGGAACTTTTCGGATATGCAAATCCTTACCGGATGCTGAACCTCTGCCAGCAGATCGCGGATATCCAGGGAGAGACTTTAACTGTAAACGTTCCGTTTCCTGAGATATTTTATTATAAAATGTAAAGCTGATTTTAATCATAAAAATAATTCCAATAAGCATGAGTATCGGGAAGCTGGTAGGGTTTCTGTTCCACATTGCACTGCCTTTTCGGTTCCACGCAGCCCTGTTCCTTCGATAAAAGATGATGGGCCAACACATACTCTTCGATTATCTTTGAGATGTCATAGGTTTCCTGTTTCTGGGAGGCTACATAGATCCTGCTGGTAAAATCCGGGCTGTAATGTCCAAGACATTTAGAGATCGTTTTCATGTTGACCTGGTACTGTGCGAGGACTGTGGCATAGGTATTCCGGAATTTTCTCCAGGGCAGCCGGGAGATCCCGCTCTGTTCCATCAGGCGGTTGTAAGACTTGATATAAAAACTACGGTTATGGCACTGCCCGTTTTCATGACAGCAGATGTAGCCCAGATCCAGGAACTCTGGATCAGAAGCTTTGCGTTTTTCGTAGCGCTGCCGTTCCAGGAGGATCTCATCCAGGACAAAATCAGCTAGTACTACTGCCCTTTTGTTGTTTTTGTTTTCAGTGGGAGTTCACTGCACAGTACCGGCCTGTTTTCCTGCTGTTTTTCCATGTACAGGTCCTTTCCAAGCTGGCGTTCCACAAAAAGTTTCTTGCCAAGGAAATCAATATCGCTGTACCGGAGTCCGGTGATCTCAGAAATCCGCAGGCCGGCAGTGACGGCAAGGAGCATGGGCAGATAAATCATGGGTTCCTGCTGTTTACACAGATATAAAAGATGGGCAGCTTGTTCCACGGTATAAACCTGCTGCCGGGTATCCACTTTTTTCTTCTGGCATGGCTGTTTTACTTCGGAAGAGATCCCGGTATAGATATCTCTGGAAAGATAGTTGTGTTTCCGCGCATAGCAAAGGGAAGCCGTGACGACACCCGCCGCAGTTCTTAATACTCCCGGATGGGGAATACCAGACAATGCCTTTACCAGGTCTCTTCTCTGCAGCGCATCCAGCTTTTTATGGCCGAGTTTAGGAAGCAGATAGTTTTCTATGATATTCCGGTAAGCGTTGTAGGTATTATAAGTGATCCTTTTTTGACCGAGCATATGATGGTAAAACCAGAAATCATAAAACTCTTTCACGGTATAAGAAAAAGGGATGAAACTGCCGTTTGCGATTTCCATGAGGGCCTCATCCCTTTCCTGGCGGGCCAGCTGTTTGTTGGAAGAGGCGGCCCGCTGTACCATCTTCACATCGCCGGACTCAAAAACAAGTAAAAGACGGAAACAGTATTTTCGTCTGGCTTTTATGTATATAACATCACCAAGGGATTTCCCGGAGATGAGCCTGCCATAAAAGAAGGTTTCCTTTACCGGCATCTGGGGATAGGGCTCATTCTTTTTCACAGGTTTTTTCCCTCCTTTTTTCCAGCGCCAAGGACCGGATCCAGGGAACCTGCAACGACAGCACCAACTTCAGGATCTGTACATGGAATCCTGTTGCAAAATGCCAGTGTTGTCGTTTGTTTTGTGTGGCCAAGGATACCAGAGACTGTTTCAAGGGAAAAATTCTGTTCGAGAAGAAAACGGGCGAACATATATCTCAGATCACGCATGTTCAGTCTTGGAAGCCCCGTTTCTGTGGTGATCGTTTTTAAAGCGGCTCCTAATGTAACAGTAGATTTTATCTTTGCGATGGGACCGAGGCAAAGATAAGATTTATATTCTGTAGCAGAAGGATATCTTGCCAGGAGTTTCCGGTTTTCTTTTCGTCTGGTAGAAAGTTCTGGAAATAGAAAAAAAGGAATTTTTAAGCTTCGGTTCTGTTTGGTCCCTTCCAGTTTTTTTAACTGGCAGTTCTTCCCGGAATCGTTCAAGGAACAGATCCTCTGGATTGTGATGATCTGTTCCTGTTGCTTGAAATCCGAATACTTCAGTCCGAGGATTTCCCCGGGTGTCAGGCCACAGAAAAGAGCCAGTTGAATCTCCAGGTAATGGTTGGAATTGGAAGCGGCAGTCAGGAATGTGCGAAGCTGTTTCGGGGTATAGAAAACCGGATTTCCGGGAGGCTCCGGATAGTGCCGGATCTGCTGGAAATCTATATCCGGAAGACAGTTGTTTACGCGGGCGTGTTTCAAAGCACTATGCAGCAGCTTATATGCATAATAGCCTCCGTTGCAGCAGTAAGCCTGGCAGGATTCCAGAACCTTATTGAGGTAATCGGGAGTGACACATCCCAAAAGAATATCCTTATGCAGATGAGGCTGGATAATCAGGTTTATGGTCCATTGCTTTTGAACCAGTGTACGGCTGCCATTAGAACCCTGAGCACACACATCATTCAGCCAGTAATCCAGATATTCCGAAAAGGTAAAAGGCATATCCCGCTCTTTTTTCAGTTTAGACAGCTGGTCCTGGTAAGAAGCCAGGGAACGCTTGTAACTCTCTTCTGCTTCTTCCCGGGATGAAAACCCGGTATGACGGCCATACTCGATGGTGTAGATAAGTGGATTTACGGTTTTGGTAAGGTGTCCCCAGGTGCCGTCACTGTTTTGGAAGACGGGGGTTTTGGTTTGTTTTTGCATTGATTCATTTTCTCCTTTGTGATTTTTTTACATGAAATATTTCTTTATCACGAAACATTATATGAAGTTTCTCGGCTATTATCAATACAAAAGTTTCTTAATAACGAATTATTGATGAAGGTAGGGAATATCATGCAGAAACTCAGACCGGATATGAACATTGGCGGGAACATACAGAAAATACGGTATAGCCGAAAGCTTACACAGGATCAAGTGATTGCCAAAATGA
>NZ_QUIO01000048.1:0-31511 GCF_003480145.1 Ruminococcus sp. AM42-11
TCGACTATTTTTACTTTTTCTACTGGTTCTATCTTACTCTTTCTGAACATGAAAATACCCCCATATAGGACTTTTATATTTCATTGTCCTATATGAGGGTAGCATATCATCCGAACTACCGGGGGCTCTTTTCTTTTTTATTATCTGGTATTATGCTCCTATGCAAATTACCGCACATCCTACCGCCGGATGGAACACATTACCTATACCATTGGTCCAGGAGAGTGGATCTGCACAGTCACAGATCTTCAGGAATGGTTTCGCTGCCGTTTCCAACATCAAGCGTTGTCCATCCTTCGATTTTTTGAAGAGCAGAATTACATTACCTACTCTCTTCTCGGCAAAAACCGCCTGGTCAAATTCAAAATATCAGACTGGCCCAAAGACAATACCGTATTGGAATACAACTATCCCTGTAAAAAAGATACAGGGTTTTTCTTTTTCCCGATTGCCAAAGTTCACGAACTAATTGGCATTGGAAAATGCTCGGAAATGGATGTTATTCTGGATCTGTGGATTCATGCAGTTTACAACGATTCCTCTGTCCTGGGATCTGATTCCGGTCCCATTGTCTATTACCGGGATAATACCGGAAATCCCCTTACCAGCTTTAATGAACTGGGTGAAAGGTGGAGTCTGTCAAAGGCATCGGTATCACGACTCTTGAAGAAACTGGAGGAAAAAGAATACATTACACTTATCTCATTTACAGGAAAACACGGAAGCGTAATTTATCTCAACAATTACCTGTCCGTGATGTTTAATATCAGCGACGTTATGATTGACAAGGAGGAGATCGCTATGAAGATGCAATTACCAATCCATGTACCTGAAGAAATCACTATTGAGGATTCTGCTTCTGTTAGCGTTTCAGAAACTGTCACAGACTCACAAATCACCGTTACAAAAAATGATTCCTGCGTTCCAGATTCACACATGAAATTTATCGTGCAAAAAGTCGCAGAACTATTGGATTCACAAGGGATTCCATGTTGCCACTGCTCCAAAACCCGCTATATATTATCTCCATTATCAGCCTGCAAAGATATATTTAATACATTTACTCTAAATATTATCTGTCCCTACGGAAATGCCGCTTATCGGTTTGAGTTGTCCGTAAGTCCAGGGGATGAGTCTGCCCAAAAGATGCCTGCCGTGGCAGAGCCTTCTGCACTGAAAGGGGGGGAATAGACATGGCAAACCGCAATACACAGGGATTTCCTTCACCCGAAGAAGATCCACGTTTTCACGACACCTATCAGTTTTTACGCAGATACCGGGATGCAACCTACAGCCTGAAGGTAGTCGTACACCAGATGGAGCACCAGTTTAAGCTCCAATACGACAATGACATCGACAAATTTCTGGACTCCATCTATGCTGCCGGGGCTGATCTTACCGGAAGCGACATCGAACAACGGGCAAAAAGTATTGCCAGAAGCAACCAGATGCTGAAGCTTTTGGAATCATCCATCGATCTCCTCCGGAACAATCACAAGCATGGGGAACAGTATTACTGGATTCTCTACTACGCTTTTCTCTCTCCACAGGAAATGAAAAATACAGATGAGATATTGGATAAGCTGGCTCACCACATCACCAATATTTCCTACCGCACCTATTACCGGAAACGCAGGGCTGCGATTGAAGCACTCAGTACCATCCTTTGGGGATTTACTGCAAAAGAGACATTGGATACGCTCAACAAGTTCTTTCCAGAGTAATACATATCGCCTATCTCCTCGGCTTTTCGTAATATCATAAAAATGTTATACTAAAAAATGCAAAATATATATTGACTCTCACGGAACGTCATAGCGTACAGTTATCTTATCAGGAACAGGAGGTCAGCAACTATGAGGACAGTCAAAGAAATATCAGAACTTACAGGTATCAGCGTTCGCACGCTTCACTATTACGATGAAATCGGGCTTTTAAAACCAACACAAAAAAGTGATGCGGGATACCGGCTTTATGACGATAGGGCATTGGAAATATTACAGCAGATTCTGTTTTTCCGTGAGTTTGACATTCCTTTGAAAGAAATCAAAGCTGTTCTGGAGAATCCTGCTCTTGAAAGGAACCAGATCTTGCAAATGCAGAGAAAAATGTTGGTAGCAAAGAAAGAACGTATGGAACATCTGATTGCCAGCATTGATGATATCCTGAAAGGAGAGAATAAAATGGATTTTGCGATTTTTAGTAAAACGGAAGTTGAAGAAATGTTCCAAACTATGTTTGAACATATGCCTGACAATATGAAAGAACTTGCTGTAAAAGAGTTTGGAAGCATTGAAGAATGGAAAAAGCATTATATTAAGACAGTTTCATCAGAAGAAATGCAGAAAGGCTATGCTAAAGTTGTTGAGTGGTATGGAGGAAAAGAGCAATTCCTGTCTGTTGCCAACAATCCTATTAGCAAAGAGGCTGCAGAAAGTTACAACCAACAATTTGACAATCTTTTATACAAATTAGCAGCTAAAAAAGTATGTTCACCAGATTCTTCTGAAGTAAGAGAACTTGTTTCCGAATACGGTTTTCTTATGAAACAACTTTCACAGATAAAGAAAGAACACGGTCTGATGGTTGCACAGGCTCAATATTACCGTAATGAAAAAATCAAACCTATGATAGATGAAAAATACGGCAATGGTACAGCCGAATTCTTCGCACAAGCTTTCGAAGCATTTTATAAAGACAAGTAATCATTAGAACTACACAAAAGCACAACAATACACCATGCAGGGAATCAAAATGGTTTCCTGCTTTTTTTATGCCAACCAGTGAAAATGGCACAGAAATGACCTGCTTCTGCGATTGAAGCGTAAAATTACCCATGCTACAATAGGTATTGCTTATAGTTTTCCTTATTTCCAGCACCCATAGATGGTGCTTTTTTTGTACCTGTAAATTCAATCGCTGACAGCAGGTTCTATGTACTTTGTACGTACACTATACTTACAATACCAAACGTATCCTGTACGTACAGCCATATGTATAAAGTTTCCTATTATATATAGAAGGGAGTCAATCATGAAAACAAGGAACGAAATCTATCAAGGAGAGGGAGCCAAGCTCTTACGGTTCATTACCACTTACCATACTCTGAGGTATGACCAGGTTTTACAACTTTTCTCCCGACATGAGCAGTCTATCAAGTCATTGATTACCAGCCTCATCAAACAAGGGCGCATCATTTACGATAAAGAGCATGACCTTCTTTGTGACAGCCAGCAGTCTGCTGAGAATCCTGACTATGCTATAATTACATGCTTCTGGGTACTGCTGGATTTTAAGAAAGGTGTTGTATACCACACCAGTGGCGAATTTCCAATCAAGCTCAATTTCTTTTCGCAAGATGAACAATACGAAATCATCTATATCGGTGAAGAACAGGAGGCTCTGATCAATCATGTGATGGAAAGTATCCCATCACATGGTTCCAAACGCCTGATTGTCTTAGAATCCGAAAGCCAGGCTGCCAAAATCACCATTGATGATGTAGCCGCTTACTGCCTTGTAAATGAATCCGGTGCTGTCAGTTACTACATGAGAAAGTAGGTTATTATGACGCAAAATACACCAACCATTTACCAGCGGCTTGAAAAACTGGAAGGGGAGCTGCAAAAACTGACGAATACCGTTTACGCTCTGAAGGTCACTGATATCCAGAATTATGATAAAAATTTTGAGGAACTGAGCGTCAGTGCTGCTCTTCGGGCGGAGCGGATTGCCTGCCAGATGCGTAACCTTGTCTGTCCGGCTCTCTCCCCAAATCAAGCAGCTTATCTTCCCAAAGTGGCAGATGCACAGGGAATGCGGATTGCAGAACAGCAGGGGATTCTCACCATTACGCTTCCCGGACTGCTTCCGAAACGAAGAGTCCACACAAACACTGCATTTCTCCATGAACCGCTTAATTATATGCTTCGGGAGTATGTAAAACAAAATGCCCTGCCCCTCTATCGTGACTGCGTGATATGTTTCAGTCAAATATATGACAGGGAACTTCCTCAAAGACGTATCCGGGATTATGACAATCTGGAGTTTAAACAGATTCTGGATACACTTTGTACTTATGTTCTGACAGATGACAGCGGCTTTTTCTGTGATTCCTACTACACGACACAGCTTGGCTTAAAGGACTGTACACTGGTATCGGTTATGGAAAAAGCTGACTTTCCGAAATGGCTGCAGAACCAGAAAAATCATCACGAAAGCATGTCGGAAAATCTCCTGACTTCTCAGGCAGAAATCCGACATCGGTAAGAACCACCGCAGGGAACTTTGTTTTCTTGCTTTTTTTATCTCCAAACCACCGGAGATTTACCCAAGTATAGGCTTGCATGGGTAAGAACTGAATTGAGGTGATGCTTATTTGATAAGACCTGACACTACGAAATACCGCTTACTGGAAATGATAGGGATGTGCGGGGAATTTCCCGCAGACCAGCTAAACAGACTCATCCCAAGTGCCTCCTATGCGGAAAAACTCATTACGGATTTGAAGGCGGAACACCTCATCCGTACCCACTACCGGGATGCTCTCAGAGGCTACCGTCTTACAAAAGCTGCGAAAGAGATGCTGTTATCTGTCTCGCCGCTACGCTTCCAGTGCTATCTGACCGGCAATACCGAGACGAACCTCATCCGAAGTGAAGTATCCCGACGTATCCGCTTACATCAGAAAGCCGAAACGTATCTGACACTCCTTCATGCCGGGATTCCCTTTTATCCGGATGTAAAACCTGACATCTTCTGTAATCACCGCGAAGCTGGTTCCATCGGTATGCGAAGCCTTCCTCTTTTTTACGCTTCCAGAGAAATTAAGGAATTGGGCCCGGAGACCACGAAGATTAGGAACTCCCGCAGCATGGGCATCCTGATGGCACCGCAATGTGTCTATGTCCTTTATAACACGGGAAACGGAGTCCTGAAATGGGAATATCGAACGGAAGTCCGCTTAAACGCCTTCCTGCAGCATTACCTGCAAGGCTACCCTTACAACGGACATCCACAGATCCGGGCAATCATGACCGGAACCGACATGGAAATGGCTTTCCGGCTGTTTACCAGTACCGGAGGCTACAAAAAGAGCCTGTTTATGCTGGACACCTCCTTCGAGCATTTCCATTACCTTCCCAATACTCCGGAAGGGGAAGTGCTTTTAAAACTGCTGGTTCACCCTGAGATCATGGAAAAGCTGGACAACCTCCTGCTGTCCGATCTGGGCTGCCGCAGCGATTCAATTCCACTGGAACATGATGCCACGGATGCTTCCGGGAACCCCATCCTTCTTGCTTATGATTTTGACATGCAGCGAATCAACCGGTTCAATACCGGCTTAAATGTATACGGCAGATCCGGGAACCTGATCTGTTTCGATTTTCAGATTCCGGTCCTGAAAAAATACTTAACTGCCACAATCCATTTCTCCAGTATTGACCTTTGCAAATTCAAAAGGGGGTTTTTACATGAACCGTAAATGGTGGAAGCTCATTTATATGCTTCCGATCACCTTCTGCACCCTCTATGCAGGAGGCTATGTTGCTCAATTTATCCGCAACTATCAGACCTGGGAATCTGCCGGCAATTTTGCCGGAAACGGAACTGCCCCGCAGATCCCCTCCCCGCACCCGCTCGCCTGTCTGGATGCCCTGACTGCTTTCCCGTACAATCTGTATGGGATTTTTCTATGTCTGGCAGCTTTTGGACTCCTGACCTTCCTTCTCATGCGTATGGGATTTGACCGAAACGGGGAAATAACAGACCGGGGCCGGAACCTGAATTATTCCACAAAGGGAACCTATGGGACTTCCGGTTTTATGACTTTGGAGGAAATGCATCAGGTACTGGAGCTTACGAATGATGTCAAGAAACACAAGGGAACCATTCTTGGAAAACTGAACGGAAAAGCCGTTTGTCTCCCGAAGGATACCCGCATGAACCGGAATATTGCCGTTTACGGTGCCAGCGGTTCCATGAAAAGCCGGGCCTTTGCACGCAACATGATCTTCCAGTGTGTTGCCCGCGGGGAAAGCCTCATCATCACCGATCCAAAATCGGAATTGTACGAAAGTACAGCCACTTACCTTGAGAATGCCGGATATATCGTGAAATCCTTTAATCTTGTAAACCCGGAAAACTCGGATAGTTGGAATTGTCTGGGTGAAATTGGCGGACAGGAAACCATGGCACAGGTATTTGCTGATGTCATCATCCAGAATACCGGTTCTGCCAAAGGCGATCACTTCTGGGACAATGCCGAGATGAACTTATTAAAAGCTCTGATTCTCTATGTGGATCAGGGATTCCCACCGGAGGCAAAGAATATCGGACAGGTATACAAACTCCTGACCATGAGTTCGGAAAAAGAACTGAACAGCCTCTTTGACCTGCTTCCGGTCTCCCATCCGGCAAAAGTCCCCTACTGCATCTATAAGCAGGCAAGTGACACGGTACGTTCCGGCGTCATCATCGGACTCGGTTCCAGACTTCAGGTATTCCAGAACAAGCTGATCCGCCAGATCACTTCCTATGATGAGATCAACCTGACGCTGCCGGGAAAAGAAAAATGTGCATACTTCTGCATCACTTCGGATCAAGACAGCACTTTTGATTTTCTTTCTTCCCTGTTTATGACCTTCGTATTTATCAAACTGGTCCGTTATGCAGACACCTATGGGGAAGATGGAAAACTGCCGGTTCCGGTACATATCCTGGCTGATGAGCTGGCGAATACGGGAGCAATCCTATCGCTCAACAAAAAGATTTCCGTGATCCGAAGTCGAAACCTCAGTATTTCCTGCATTTTCCAAAACCTGCCTCAGATGCAGAACCGGTATCCCTTAAACCAATGGCAGGAAATCATCGGGAACTGCGACACTCAGCTATTTTTAGGCTGTACGGATGAGGTAACTGCTACATTTATCTCTAACCGCTCCGGTGATGTGACCGTTGGTGTCAGCAGCGAAGCCAAACAATTAAATAGCTGGAGGGTATCCGATTATACACCGGAATACCGCCAGACCAGATCCATCGGGAAACGAAAGCTCTTAACTCCGGATGAGATCCTGCGGCTCCCGCTGGATACTGCACTGATTATCCTGCGTGGTCAGAAGGTACTGCAGGTAGAAAAATACGATTACACCCTGCACCCGGATGCCCAAAAACTCATTCCCCGGAAGGCTTCCGAACATATTCCGGAATGGAGAAAAGGAGCATGTAGTGAAGAATATACGTACACTCCAACTATTCCTGCTTCCCACCCGAAAAAAACCGCTTCTTATGGAAAGCAGAAAAAGAAAAAAGCTGAACCGCACTTTGACCAGCAAAGCGTTTATCAGGAACCTGGCTATCACGATTTCCCGGATGACTTCTCAGCAGATAACTATTCGGATCACACAGACATGGTTCCTTTAGATAAAGATTCTATCATGTCATAATTTGAAAGGAGACACTATGATGCCAAACGAAACAACCAACACACCTATTTTAACTCTGGATTCCGATGCGAAGCTGGAAACAGCCCAGTCCATTTCAGACCTTACCTGGCATGAGATCCAGAATGCCTACCGTACCCGCCGGATCTTAACCGGAATGCTTGGCGGTATCGAGAAAACAGAAAACGGCAGCCTCATTGCCGTGGTTTACTACAAGGATTTCCGTACTGTCATCCCAGTAACTGAGATGATGATCCATCTCATGCAGGATGAAGCACACGATTATGGGGAGCTTGCTCTGCGGCAGAACAAAATCCTCAACAATATGCTTGGATGTGAGATTGATTTTCTGATTAAGGGATTAGATCCGAAGACACGCAGCATTGTCGCCAGCCGGAAAGAAGCGATGCTGAAGAAACGCCAGATCTTCTATCTGGATAAAGATGCTTCCGGAATGCCGAAAGTTTATGAAGACCGTATCGTGCAGGCAAGAGTCATTGCTGTTGCGGAAAAGGTAGTCCGGGCAGAAATTTTCGGTGTGGAAACCTCCATTCTTGCCAGAGACCTGTCCTTCGACTGGATGGGTGATGCCAGAGAACGCTTCCAGGTAGGCGATCACATCCTGGTACGCATCCTGGATGTGCGGGCAGACTCACCGGAGCAGGTCATTGTCCACGCAGATGTCAAAAGTGTGGAAGGCAACACCAGCAAGGAAAACATGAAAAAATGTAAGATTCAGGGAAAATACGCCGGAACTGTGGAAGACATCCATAAAGGCACCGTCTTTGTCCGGCTCTCCATCGGTGTCAATGCCATTGCCCACTCCTGCTATGACAGCCGGACAGTCGGGAAAAAGGATCAGGTATCCTTTGTGGTGACGCATATTGATGAAGAGCGTAATGTTGCCCTCGGCATCATCACCCGCATCATCAAGCAGACCATATAAGGCTTCCACCTTATTTTTAAATAGCTTTTTTTCATATACAGCACCAATTAGTCCAGCAAATACTCACGATACAGCTACATAAGGTGACAGAATAAAGTATTTTTCAGACCATTACCTTATTGTACTGAAAACGGTAACGTGTTATACTGATTCGGTATTACTGAACCGGAAAGACGGATGCATTTCGATTTTGCCCTCTAGTATCCAAGGAGGGTGATGCCCATGAATACAATGGAAGTATTGACTTTACTATTGGTAATTTTTGCGGCTTTGACTTATATAGATCGACATAATAAGAAATAGCATCCACGACCCTAGGAAAGTTTTGGATGCTATGACTTATACATAGAATATAAAATTTAACTGAGGGCATCAGATTTTGCATCTGAATACCTTTCTTGAGTTCATTATACACTGGGGGATTTGAGAAATCAAGTCCCCCTTTTTATTATGACATTGATTAGTATCTGCATTAAACATCAGAAATTTATATTCTTACTCACTGAAACGAATTCTCTCTATCAATGAATCTTTCCTTACTGACTTTGCAATGAATATTGCCAATAACATCTGTATCACAAACAATGTTAAAATTATAATAATAGCTGCTGTTACCGGATAATGGTATGTGCTGATATCAAACATTCCTGTACGCTTTGCATATAAAAACAACGGATATCCTGCAAGACTTCCCACTCCGATACTGATAATAAGAGTGCCTACTGTATAGAATATACCTTCCAACTGGAGCATCTTCATCAACTGACGGTCCGACATTCCGATTGCCTGCATCATGCCAAGCTCCTTTTTTCGCACATGGACACTATTGATCATTGTGTTAATCAAGTTCATAATGCTGATTGCTGCCAGAATGATGATAAATGCATAACATGCACCTCTAGTCATCTGTATGGCATTTTCCCATGTATCGTACTCATTCTTCCAGGTACGCATCTGCAGTCTGCCTGATCCATCCACAATAGCCTGTAGAGATGCTTCCAGTGCCTCATCATAATCCTTATCTGCAATCACCTGAAAATAGCTGGAAGAATTATTTATGGTAAGTTTCTCTGCCCCTTCTTTTGCCATGATAAGACAGTTATAGTTTGTCAGACCTGTTCCATATTCACCAATTGCTGCCACTTCAATCTCTTTTTGAAAGGTATTATCTCCATCATGAATATTGAGTTTCAGCTTATCTCCCACTTTAATATCTGGATACCAGTGAAGTAGCGCGCGGTCCAGAATCACTTTATCCCCGGATTTCAATTCCTCGTATGTGACATTGCCTTCAGTGATTCCTTTTTTCAGCTCTTCTGCGTATTCTTCCGGCACTCCATTGATAAATTCGGTTCCAATTTTTTCTTCAAAAGGTCCTCCTGATACCTTCAACGCGGTAAACACATCTACCCGCTCAACACCGTCAAGCTCCTCTATCTGCTGCTTTAGTCCTTCATTTAATGGATTATTCTTTTGAACCTCCGCCCATTCATATTCAGGATGCTCTTTATTCCCGGATTCCACAATTGGAGAAATCTCATATTGCCCCACAATCGAACTCTTTGCACTTTCCATCGGATTTGCACAAGACAGCACCGTTGCTACCATCATGACAAATATTCCGGTAACGGCCATAGATACAATCGTGATAGTACTCTTCTTTTTATTCTCTGCAAGATTTCTCTTGGTCAGTCGTCCGATATTCAGAAATTGATATCCCTTCCTGCTGCTTTTCTGTCGCTTACTGCCTCCCTGGTAACGCATAGCTTCTATTTCTGATACCTTCGCCGCCATACGCATAGGCTTCATCAGTGACAGATACACTGTACACAGAGTCACTGCAATTGCCAACAGATAAATCCACCAATAATAAAGTTGGACTTCTCCTTTAGCTACAACCTTGTATGCCTCTGTTATAAGTACGTTTGAATCCTTTGCATGTTCTACAAACTGGAGAAGTACAACTTTCACAGCAACTGTTCCGATCAAAAGTCCTATCGGAATGGCAAACAACGCCACTCCCATTCCCTCTCTTAGTACGATTTGTCTAAGCTGCCGTTTCGTAGCCCCGATTGCCTTTAACTTTCCAAATTCCCGAACCCTCTGGTTCATAGATACATAATAAACACTATAAATTGTGATAATGCCCGCCAATACAACAATAAGCATGATTCCTACAATCACCGGAATTGTAGCCGGATCCACATAATTTGCTGCAAGATACTCTTTATTAATATTCATGTCATCCTCGGAAATCCCGAACTGTCTGGCAATATTCTGTATCGTCTCTGTATAATCTGCAGTCGTATTTCCTTTCTGTCCATTCACCTGAAGTAAAAACCGATATTTCACCTGTTCTACCGGTATCTCCGCTTTCAGAAAGGCCTCTGAAACCAATGATGTATATTGTTTTTGTTCTTTGCTGCTCTCATTATCTGCTAAAAAACCACAGATTCGAAAGTCTTTCTCCTTCGTATAATCCAGTCCGTCATCTTTCAGAATCTGATAAGGTACTGTGATAGTGTCACCGATTTTCCCATTCTGTCCTAATGCTTCCAGTATTCCTTTTGAAACCACAATATCATTTTCTTTCTGCGGAAGTTGCCCCTCTTTCAGCTTCACTTTATAAAGTTCCATCCCTGTTCTGTCCATATACATCATGGAAACCGTCGCATCTTCCAGATTCATGTACCCCGCATCGCTGCGGAGTCCGTAAGTTTTCACATCATGATGTGCCGCCAGTTTCATAACTGTACTCTCGTCCACGTTCCGATAAAGGGCATGCCATGTTGGATAAATCTTATTGATTACCGCAAAGTTCACTTCCACCATATCTTTTCCGATTGATGGGATTACGAACAGCAGTAATGTTGTCAGGATAATGGCAATTCCAATCAGTATGTTTTTGCTCTTATAATGCCGCATATTGCAATATGCAACTCTGGTCGTCATCTTCATTATCTTCTCACCGCCTTGCCATCTTCAATGATAATCATTTCATCCGCCATCTGGGCAATCGTTTCATCATGGGTAATCATGATAAGCGTCTGCCCGAAATCCGACACGCAGCTTTTCAATAGGCTCATAACCTCTAGCTCAGTCTGGGAATCAAGGTTTCCAGTCGGCTCATCCGCCAAAATTATCGCCGGTCTTGTCACCAATGCCCTGGCTATCGCAGTTCTCTGTTTCTGTCCACCAGACAAAGCAGACGGCATCGCATCTTTCTTATCCTGCAGTCCGATTTTTTTGAGAATATCTTCCACTTCCCGCGGCTTTACCTTGCGATTATCAAGTCCCAGCGGAAGAACGATATTCTCCCACACATTCAGCGATGGAATCAGATTAAAATCCTGAAAGATAAATCCTATCTTCTTTCTTCGAAACTGTGCCAGTTTATCATCTTTTCGAGAATAGATATCGGTTCCATCAATCCATACTTTGCCGGAATCCGGTCTGTCAAGCCCTCCAATCAGATGCAGAAGTGTAGATTTTCCGGAGCCGGAACGTCCTACGATAGCTGTAAACTTGCCTCTCTCTATCTGTAAACTTGTATGATCCACGGCTCTCACCTGATTCTCGCCTTCTCCATAATACTTTACTAGATCTTCTACTTTTAAAATACTACTCATATCTTCAAGTCCCCTTTCCATTTCATACCCCTACTATAACATTCCTGCATTACAAAACCCTTACAACAACCATAACAGTTTTGTAAGGGTTCCGACTATTCTCCTATTATGAGCGGCAGTGTCACTTTAAATATCATACCTTTCTCAGCCTTTCTTTTGGCTGCTATTGTCCCCCCCTGTTCTTCTATGATCTTTCTGGCAAGATACAGACCGACACCCGCTCCGTCTTTTACCTGTTCCTTTGCTTTCCTTCCCCGGTAAAATCTCTGATAGATCTTATGCAGTTCCTCCGCAGGAATGCCCATTCCTTCATCTTCTACTTCAATAAGCACATTGCTTGCTAGCTCCTGCGTCCTCACTGTAATCGTTGTATGTTCCGGTGAATATTTGACTGCATTCTCAAGGATATTCGTTAATGCTTCTACCGTCCATTTTGAATCATGGTTCACAACTATATCATCATCCATCTCCACCTGAATGGAAATATCTTTTCCTCTTGCCTTCATATAAATCTGACTGACAGCCTCTGTTAGCGTTTTCTTCAGGCTTTCATGAAGCGAATGTATCTGGATCATATGTGTTTCCAGCCTTGAAAGATTTACCAGTTCATTCAAGAGCTGTTCCAGTTTGGTAAGTTCCTGTGATTCCTGCTCCAGAAACTCCCTCTGTTCTTCTCCTGTAACCCGATTTTCTGCCACCAGCTCATGACTCATCCGGAGTGATGCAAGCGGAGTCTTCAACTGATGGGAAATATCTGTAATCAGACTCTTCGTACCATTTTCTTCCTGCTCCAGACGTTCCTTCAAATCTTCGAAATATTGCCCCAGCTCCTTTACAGATTCCCACACCTTTAACCATTGTTCCGATTCTGATGTTTCTTCAGGATATGTTTGGAATTTTCCTTTTCTGAATTCCTGCAGACATTCATATAATTGCTGTAATTGTTCCTCATCACCGTATCTGCTCCAGTTTTTTCTTCGGTCCAGGTACAAGAACAGGCTACATACTATGACTCCCACTAGTAATCCAATTCCCCAGATAATCCTTATAACCACATCTGAAGATCCACTCCCTGAGTGATAACCATAAGTTTCTTCCAGCATCTGTACGACTCTTTCTATCTTCTGATCGTCCCGGTCTCTTATAAAATCTACTGTTCCTGACTTTTCCCAGATTGCAACTATTTCCCCTTCCAGTTCAGGATGTTCTGCAAGGAGCAGTGCTATCTGCGTTGCTTTCGCATTTTCCTCATACTTTGTTATCAGATACATTCCTACTGTAAAAAATACTGCAAAGATTACATATACGATAAAATACCGTTTTAATTTTTGTTTACCTTTCCGGTCCATATATATCCCAGTCCTCTCACATTCGCTATCTCTTCTGTTCCAAGTTTATTCTTCAGTCTGCTTATATTGACAGTAACCGTATTATCATCGACAAATTGACCGTCTATATCCCATACATGCTCCAGGATACTTTCTTTTGAAACAATCTGTCCTGCATTCTCCCAGAGATACAGCAACAGAGAGAATTCTTTCTTACTTAAAGTAACTGGTTCATCCCCTTTATACACCTGCATCGTTTTCATATGCACCGTAATCTCTCCGGAAGACATAATCTGTGCCTGTACCTTAGAAAGCCGTCTCATCAATGCGTTCACCTTCGACACCAAAGCCATCAGTGAAAATGGTTTGGTAATATAATCATCTGCCCCTGTATCATAACCATTTACAATATCTATTTCCTGATCCAAAGCCGTAAGATAGATAAGATATGTATCTCCACCTGCACGTACCATCCTTCCAAAATCCAGTCCTGTACCATCCGGCAATGTAATATCGCTGATAACAAGAGCATAATCTCCTTTTTGAAATGCTTCTTTTGCTTCCTTTATTGTATAAACCTGACGAACCTCATACCCTTCCCGTGAAAGTAACAGGGCAATTCCCCGATTTAGATTCAAGTCATCCTCCAGTAATAATATTTTCTGCATCAAATACTCCACCTCTATTTGTAATAACCTGTTCTTTTATCATATCAGTCCTATCTTTTGTCTACAATAAAAATAAAATTAACATACATACTTTTCCTTCATATGTTCAAGGATTTCACCGGATACTGCTTCAGAAATCGATCAATCCATTTCTGATTGCTTCTCTGTAACATCCGAAGTCTGGATAAAAGCTGTAGACAACTGCAGCTCTATGTTACTAAAGTCCTATCCATCAATACAGGAGTTATAGAATGCCGTGAAGATACCGTCAAATTCCATTTCAATAATATGTAGGCTGTCCATTGTGTGCTCCAGATAAGTCAGTGTTCCTCTATCCAAATCTATACTCGGCTTTCCTAGTGAGTTTGCTATTACATCTGGATTTGTAATTCCAAACATCTCCTTTATATCCGGCATAAGATAATCCACGATATCCGGCAGCCTTTTCTCATACGCCTGTGCCAGTTCAACTGCATGCTTCTCATAATCGGAATGTATACTGTCACAGACAAATTCAATCCCGTTTATTTCCATCTTATAGTAATCATTATTCTCATCATAGACAAACGCTGTACCCTTACTTTTTTTATTTTTTTCCAAAATCCCCATGATATATCTACACTTTCCCGGTTCTTCCGCCATACACAGTCTAAAAAACTGTAACTTAATGCTTACGTTTGTAAAAAATAACTCCTGCCAAAATCAATAAAATAATTCCAACTACAATCATAAAAATAAAATTATCAACATTTAACTTCCCTGCTATGAAAATAGAAGTCGGGCCATCCGCACCACCAATAACAGAAACGGCTGTGTTTTCTTTCTGCTTCAGTACAATGCCAATGACTGCCAATACAATTCCTAAAATTCCGGCTATGATTCCCAATCGCTTTTTCATTGCTACCACCTCAAATCATTTTTATCTGCTCAATCAAATGTAAATTGTTATGCAAGTATTTCTATGCAAATGAAGCATAGATAACCCATATTTCTGCAAACATTACCAATAAAAGTACACCATCTATCATCCAATTAAACTGAATGTCCGTTAAGAAAGTTTTTGAATGTGTCAGGCAATATTTTACTTTTTCTCGTCCAGTCAAAAAAGTGATAAGCACTTGTAATATAGGAAATAAAAATATTTGTATTTTTCTTCCATAATCATCCGCAATCCCATTTGCAAAATGTACTGGAATAATACTCGGTAAGAAAAATATACTTACAAGAGCAAGCAAAAATCCTATTATACAAATTATCCATGTGAATTTTCTAGTATTGATAAATTTCATAACAATCCTTCTTTCTGCTAAATTCAAGTTTTTCCAATACATAACACGTACTTACATTATACTCCTCACCAATGCAAACCTCAATTTATTCTCCATCCTTTTTCCCGTTATTAAGCTTCGGGCAGTAAAATGCCTTTACTTCCACCCCATCTTCCTCCGACTCAATTTCCACATAATAATCCCGGATAAAGTATCCCGCATTATGCTCCTGAATGGCGTACAGCTCCAATGTCTGAAAATCCACCAGTACCAGATCACGGGGCTTGGGTTTTTGCGTTTCCTCACAGAATACCTCCATGCTTTCCACCAGCTTATCCAGGCATTCCTGACACAGATGGTTCTGTACTTTTTTCACATCGAAGATACTATCTTCCCCGTAATCCACCGATACTTCGGAAATCCCGTAATCCGACATCTGCTCCGTATGGAAAAAGCAGCCGCCTTCTCCTGTCCCGGTATAACCCATATGCCCGTTTCCCTGCGGGCCGGTAAGATTCCCGTCCTCATCATGATTCCGGATATGCATATCCATCACATACCAGTGATTGGTACAGATCACTCCCAGATCGTCAAACTTCCGGAAATAATCCATCATACTCCGTTCATCGCTTCCACACAGCCAGCACTGTTTTGGATCTTTCAGCTTGCTTTCTACTGATTCAGGCACCTTTCTTTCTACCGGGTGATATTCCTGCTCCTGTGTTTTTTCAAGATAACCTGTCAGATCCAGCCGGCTGATTCCCAGTCCGATCAGAATTCCTGACGCACATGCCAATAATCCCACATATCCCTTTTTCATATTATAGTCATCCTTTAAGAATTAGTTTTATAATGCTTTTAGGATTACTATATCAAATCTTGCAATCACTTTCATCATAAATCGCATATTTTTATGTGTTTTATTGCATATACAGCTTTCAAAAAAACTGCCTGCGGCAATTTCGCAGACAGCTTCTATTTCATCATCTCTTCAATTATCACATCCAGCATCCGAAGCACGCTTTCCTGCTTCTTCGGTGTGAGCCTTTCCAGCTTTCCTTCCACTACAGAAGTATGTTCCATTCTGGTAAGAGGAATCACTTCCTTCAGCACTTCATTCGGTTCCGCACCTAATACATTCAACAGCTTTACAAATGTTTCCATCGTAGGTGTTTTCACTTCCCGCTCAATCGCACCCAGATGGTTGGTACTGATATCCACCAGTTCAGCCAGTCTCTCCTGCGTAATTCCTGCCTCTTCCCTGTACCTGCGGATTGCCTTTCCCATTCCTTTCACACGCACACCTCCTCCTTCCAGTATTCACTAACGCTTAAAGCATTAGTCATGTAAATCCAGTATAATTGGTTGCAAATCACGCTTACAGTATCCATAAGGATTGCATTTATAACGCTTTTAGCGTTGGTCACATTTTTGGCACTCCATCGTCTGTAACTGGCACAGTCCTGCGATTGTAGCGGTAATTTACCCATGTTAAAATTGATATTGTCAAAATTATATGCAGAACGAAACGCAGCACTGCCGTATGGGAAGCCTCTCCTGCGGCAAATAAGCTGCGTTTTTTCTGTAAGATAGGAGGATCTTTACAATTTCATACTTTGATTTAGGACGCAGCCTGCATTGACCGGGCTGCGTCCTTTCTTGAGGCAGGAAAACCATAAGCAAAGGCAGGGGAGGTAATTCTCCTGCCGCTCTTATAAAAAGGAGGTACTTTTACGTGAAACACAAACTGAAAAACGCTCCGCCGGACACAAAACGGCATGTCAATTATGGCAGATGCCTGTATGCTGCATTTCTGGCTGTCACAGTCCTCTGCGGATACACACAGCCGGTTTTTGCCGCTACCATCTGGACCAAAGCCAATGAGATCATGAAGGATGTCTATAACCAGATTATCCTCATTTCCACCATTGCTGCAGTCGTAACGGCATCGGTTGCCCTTCTGATGATGAATTTTTCCAAAAGCGGAAAAACCGTGGACGAATCACGTGCATGGCTCAAGCGTATCGTCATTACCTGGGCGATCTTAAACGGGCTTGGCTTTATCATGGCTTACATCACCCCGTTCTTTGCAGGCGGAAAATGGAACGGATAGACGAAAGGAGATGCCACTATGGGAATACTTGACGGAATCGTGGAATGGATTGCCGAACAGGTCATGAACATTCTGGATCTGATCACCACTTCAGTCCTCGGTGCTCTGGGCTGTTCCATGGATACGTTTCTTCGCTACTTTCCTGCTGCCGAGACCATGTATCAGGTCTTTCTGGCACTGGGCATCGGGCTGATCCTCTTAAACTGGGTATGGCAGCTCTTTAAAAATTACTTTATGGGAGCCGGTATCGAAGCGGAAGATCCCATTAAGCTGTCCATCCGTTCCTTCCTCTTTATCTTTCTCACCTTCTATGCGAAAGATATTGTGGATCTGCTCCTGAAGATTTCAGGAACACCGTACAACTGGATTCTGACGGAAGACCTGCCGCCTTTAAAATTTGCGGATTTTAACTCCGTAGTCACAGTCATCCTGGGAGTCTGTGCAAATGGGGCGGTAGCCATCATTGCACTGATTCTGGTACTGATTCTGGCGTGGAACTACATCAAACTGCTCTTTGAAGCGGCAGAACGCTATATTCTTCTGGGGGTACTGGTCTACACAGCCCCGGCAGCTTTTTCCATGGGTGCCAGCCAGTCAACCGGAAATATCTTCAAAAGCTGGTGCCGGATGCTTGGCGGCCAGTTCTTTTTGCTTCTGATGAATGCGTGGTGCCTGCGGCTGTTTACTTCTATGGTCGGCACCTTCCTTGCCAATCCGTTATCCCTATAAGAAAGGAGGACCAAAATGAAACTTAGAAAGAAACTCATACCATTCCTGGTACTAACTGCCTGTCTGGTACTGTTTTGCTCCATGCCGGTCTTTGCAGCGGAGCTACGGAAGCAGACGTGGAAGCGGCAGTTGCCAGTCAGGGAAAGGAAGCGGTAACCGGAAATGTCTTCGTCTGGTTCCTGTGTGCCATTGCCTTTTTAAAGGTATCCCAGAAAATTGATTCTTTTCTGGCATCGCTTGGCATCAATGTCGGCAATACCGGAGGAAACATGATGGCTGAACTTCTGATTGCAGGACGGAGCCTGACCGGTTCCATGCGTTCCCATGGTGGTGGCGGCTACCACAAAGCCTCTTCTCCCGGAAGTGCGGCTGTCGCAGGAAGCTTCCTATCCGGCGGGCTTGCCGGGGCAGTGGGAAGACAGGTACAAAGAGAAGCGGTCAATTCCGCAACCGGTTATACCGAACACAGCAGTATCGGAAACATGCTCTACCAGTCATCCCTGAACAAAGGCGGAGACTTTGCCAATCAGGTCATCAGCAACATTGCACAGGGAAATTACGGTCAGGTAGGTTCCATCAAGGGAGCAGACGCACAGAAAGCCTTTACTTCCTATATGGGCATCAATCCGGGCGGCGGTTCTTCCTATGATAATGTAGAAATCGGTGGCGGAAGGATCACCGGTACCGAAACCGGAAGCTCCGGAAACCGGGATTTTGCCCTGTACCATGCCGACCAGTATGCAGCTCCTACTCAGGGCTCCTACTCTACGGTACAGTCCGTGGATGGTTCCACCTGGTACAAGCAGTATGCACAGGATACGGTCGAAAAAACACCATATACTTCCGGCAGCGGCAAAGTAGCCTACAATGAATCCATTGTCCAGAAACTGCCGCCAGCCCCACAGCGAAAGGAGCGTATGTAACATGCCAAAAACAGCCTTGATGGGCAGTCCTCTTGCTGTCATCGGTACAGTATTCCGGCACAGGCGCACCCTTGCGAAAACTGGAGCAGCCGTCGGCGGTGTACTGATGCTTCCCATTCTGTTCCTTGTCATGCTTCCGGGACTCGTCTTCGGAGACCTCTCTGAAAATACCGGAGCACTGACCAGCAACACGGTAATCAGTGAAAATATCCGGGCTTCCAATCAGGCAATCGTGGAGGTGCTTCAGGAAAGCCATGATGCACTGCTTGCTAAGATCAATGCGGAAATTGCCAGACTCCCGGAAGGAGATACTGCCTCTATCAGCGATCCTTACGCTTCCAGTATCATCGTAAATGCGAACCAGCTCATCGCACAGTTTTGTGCCAGCCAGGATGACTATAAAAATATAAATATCAGCAAACTCAAAAGCCTGATCCGGGAAAACGAGGACGGGCTTTTTTCTTATGACGTTACTTCAGAAACGGCCACGGTGGAAGTTCCGGCGGAAGAGGAAAATGCACCACCCAGAAAGGTTACTTTTACCCGCCATACCTACACGGTCAGCTATGCCGGAGATGCCTACTTTGCAGATCACGTCTTTCATCTGACCGATAAGCAGAAAAAAACGGCAGACAGTTATGTGGAAAACCTGACCATGTTCTTTGGCGGCTCCGCTTCCGGTCTTGCCATGGCGGTAGGTGTCAGCGATGAGGTGCTGGCTTACCGGGCTACCATCCAGCAGGTCGCACAGAAATACGGCATGGAAGCTTATGTGGAACTCCTCATGGCAGTCATGATGCAGGAAAGCGGCGGGCGTGGAAGCGATCCCATGCAGGCGGCAGAAGGCGGCTTTAATAAGAAATACCCCCATGTCCCCAACGGCATCACCGATCCTGCTTATTCCATCGAATGTGGGATTCAGGAATTAAAGTATGCACTGGATAAAGCAGGATGTACCGGACCTACCGACCTGGACCGCATCAAGCTGGCGCTTCAGGGTTACAATTACGGCTCCGGCTATATCGACTGGGCAATGGAACGTGACGGCGGTTATACCAAAGAAAACGCCATTGCTTATTCGGATATGATGTGTGCCCGTCCGAACTGGCATTATGACCGGTATGGGGACAAGGAATATGTGGAGCATGTTCTCCGGTATTATCAGATTACCAATACCGGCGGAAGCTATCCGGCAAACGGAATGCAGATTCCGCACTATCTCCAGACCGATTACGGGAACATTCCTTATGGCGGCGGCTCCATCGCATCTTCCGGCTGCGGGCCTACCAGCTTTGCCATGATCGCCAGCTACCTGACCGGGAATACCATTACCCCTCCGGATGCGGTGGCATGGTGCGGGAATTCCTATTACAAGCCGGGAGTTGGAACCTACTGGAGCTACTTTCAGGCTGCAGCCAGTCATTTCGGCTGTGGCAGCGTCACACAGACCAGCAATGCCAATACGGTACTTCAGGCACTCTCCGAAGGCTGTCCGGTCATCTCCTCTCAGCGGGCAGGACTTTTCACCAGCGGCGGACACTTCATCGTACTCCGAGGTGTTACGGCAAACGGCAAGGTACTGGTCAATGATCCCAATGACAGTGACGCAAAGAACTATATTAACCGTGAATTTGATATGATGTCGGAAATCCATGCTACGGCAAATGCCTACTGGATCTTCGACAAAAAATAAAGGAGCCATTATGAACAGAACAAAAGTGATTCTTTCCATTTTTCTGATGCTGTTTCTGCTGCTTGCCGGACTGGTTCTCCCCAGTTTCTGGAAAAGCCAGAAAAAAGAAGCTTCCGGAAACAAAGGCAGGGAACCGGCAAAGGAAACAACAGAAACAAATTCTGATACCCCCATGCCGGAATATCTGGATTTTGATGCTTTAAAAGCATTTTTCTCCGACAGCCAGATTGCTTCTCTCAAAGGGCAGTTTCCTGTCTACCTAAAAGAGTATGTCAAAAAAGAACAGACAAGCATCACCTTCCTGCCGGAAAAAACCAGCTACCCTACCGAAACAACCGTCTGCCTGATGTTTTCACTTTCCGATCAGGATACGCTTCCGGTTACCTATCACACCCCGACGGGTGTGTTTTTATTTGGAGAAGACGGGGTACAGGTCTCTGCAGATACGACTGTTTACGAAAAGCAAACCGATGATTCCCTGCCGTCCCTGACTTCGCAGGACATTGAACACCTGCAGGAAGGCGGGTATCCGGATACTTCTGACAGCCCGGAAGCTCCGGACACAGAATCCGGCAGTGCCTCTGTGCCTTCCGAAGATGCGAAAGATACGAAAAAGGAGGTGCAGCCATGACACAGCCAGAAGAAACACCGGTTTCCTTTATCCCTTCCAACTTCATTGAGAAAGGCAAGATCCTAAACGGAACTTTTGACATCCGCAATGCCATAGAAAGCATTGTTCTTTCCCTGGCAATCGGTATCCCTGTTTTCCACCTGCCGCTGTCCCTGACTGCCCGCATCATCATTCTCTGCATGACCGCACTTCCAGCGGCAATGGTAGCCCTGATTGGAATCGGCGGGGAGAGCATCACTGCCTTTTTGATGAATGCCCTGCGTTTTGTAGTGAACCGCAGGGTAATCTGGAGGTCCGACAGTCTTCCGGAAGGAAAGCCACGCAGGAAACCACGTTTCAAAGAGCCAAAGACAAAGAAACACCGGAAAGCAGAAAAAATGGCAGAGCCTTCCAAAGTAATGGCATCGGCTCCCCCACAGTCTGAACCGGACGCACCAGCTCCGCCAAAAAGTAAAAAAAAAGAACACCGGCAGTTTGATACCTCCACCAAGCGGGGCATCAAAAAACAGGCAAAGGAAGATATCCGTTATCTGAAGTGGGAGCAGAAAGAAGCCAGCCGACAGAAAAAAGAGGCGGCGAAACAGATAAAAATACAGAAAAAAACGGAAGCCCGGAGACGAAAGGAGGAAGAAAAACGGGCAGTTTCCGAAAAGCGGGCTGCAAAAAAAGAGCAGAAAAAAAAGGTGGTTTCCAAGGAGGACACCTCATCTGCCACGTCAAAACCCGTTTCCCGGAAAAAGCGAAAGAAAGACCAGACCTTGGAGGATTATCTTCCGGTGGAAAAAATCGCAAACGGAATCGTCTATACCACAGACGGACGGTACGTGAAGATCCTGGAGATTGAACCAATCAACTTTCTGCTTCGAAGTGCCAGGGAACAGCAGGGCATTATCTACAGCTTTATCAGTTACTTAAAGATCAGCCTGTCAAACTCCAGATCAAGATGATCTCCAAAAAAGCAGACATCAATAAGCATCTGGAGCAGTCCCAGCTGGAGCTGGAGCGGGAAACCGATCCCCACTGTCAGGAACTGCAGCGTGACTACATCCAGTTTGTCCAGAACTTAAGTTCCAGAGAAGCAGTATCCAGACGGTTCTTTCTGATCTTTGAATATGAACCATTCAACGCAAACCGAAAGGAAGAGGAACGGGAAATCCTTGCTGCTCTTGAGACAGCCTCCCAGACCGCCAAAACCTTTCTATACCAGTGCGGGAATGAAGTGGTCTCCCATGACAATGAGGATGAATTTACTACGGATGTTCTCTACACCCTTTTAAACCGTACCCTTTGTACGGAGGTTCCGCTTTCGAACCGGATCAGCACTGTACTGTCCGCCTATACAAAGGAAAATCGCATGGAGGAACTGGATCACATCCGGATCAACGAGTTTCTCGCACCGGAAAGTGTGGATTTCAAGCACTCCCATTATGTGCAGATCAATGGGCTTTACCATTCCTACCTGCTTGTGCCGTCTGACGGCTACAAAAACCGGGTAACTCCCGGATGGCTGTCACTCCTTGTCAATGCCGGGGAAGGGATTGATATTGATTTCTTTCTCCAGAAACAGCCAAAGGACAAGATTCAGCAGCGTCTCGGTCAGCAGATCCGTATCAACCGTTCCAAATTAAAGGATGCGTCCGATACCAACACTGATTATGACGATCTGGATTCTGCCATCCGCTCCGGATATTTTCTGAAGCAGGGACTTGCCAACAACGAAGATTTCTATTACATGAATCTTCTCATCACCATTACTGCTTCCACGTTGGAAGAACTGCAGTGGCGGATTCAGGAAATGAAAAAGCTCCTGATCTCGCAGGATATGAACTTACACTCCTGCTACTTTTTACAGGAGCAGGGATTTTTATCCTCTCTGCCGCTGGCAAATCTGGACAAGAAGCTTTTTAAGCTGTCCAAGCGGAACGTACTGACTTCCGGGGCGGCAAGCTGCTATCCCTTCGTCAGCTACAGTATCTGCGATGATAACGGAATCCTCTTTGGGGTAAACAAGCATAACAATTCCCTGGTCATTGCGGATATCTTTGATTCCAGGCAGTACAAGAACAGCAACATCTGTATCTTAGGCTGTTCGGGAGCAGGAAAGACCTTCACCATGCAGACCATGGCACTAAGGATGCGAAGAAAAGGCATCCAGGTGTTCATCATCGCTCCGCTAAAGGGACACGAATTTTACCGGGCTGCAAGGAATGTCGGCGGAGAATTTATCCAGATCTCTCCTGCCAGTAAGAACTGTATCAACATCATGGAAATCCGGAAGGTAGACAATTCTGTAAATGAACTGCTGGACGGACCGACACTGGATGCCTCCGCACTGGCAGGCAAGATCCAAAGGCTTCACATCTTCTTCAGTCTGCTGATCCCGGATATGTCCCATGAGGAGAAGCAGCTTCTGGATGAAGCCCTAATCAAAACCTATGCCAGAAAAGGGATTACACATAAAAATGAATCCCTGACAGATCCGCAGCATCCGGAGCAGTACAAAAAGATGCCCATTCTGGAGGATGTCTACAATGTCCTGCTGGAAAGCGAGGATACCAAACGTCTGGCTCATATCCTGAACCGCCTGGTTCACGGTTCTGCTTCTTCCTTTAACCAGCAGACCAATGTGGACCTGACCAATAAATATACGGTACTGGATATCTCCGAACTGACCGGTTCCAGCGATCTTTTAACGGTCGGCATGTTCGTTGCCCTGGATTATGTCTGGGATAAAGCGAAGGAAAACCGTACCGAAGAGAAAGCCATCTTTGTCGATGAGGTCTGGCAGCTCATCGGTGCATCCAGCAACCGGCTTGCAGCGGAATTCGTACTGGAGATTGCCAAGATCATCCGTGCTTACTCCGGAGCCGGCATCTTTGCCACACAGGATTTAAACGACTTCTTTGCTCTGGATGACGGGAAGTACGGCAAGGGTATCATCAATAACTGCAAGACCAAGATTATCCTGAACATGGAGGATGAAGAGGCACAGCGGGTGAAGACTATCCTGCATCTATCGGAAACAGAAGTAATGAACATCACCCATTTCCAGCGGGGCAACGGTCTGATCTCAACCAACAACAATAACATCACTGTGGAATTTAAGGCTTCCAATCTGGAAAAGGAGCTGATTACCACAGATCGGCAGGAGCTTCTGGAAATCCTTGCGAAACAGAAGAAACAGGCTGTGTAACTTTTGGCAGCACTGACGCTGCCCTTTTCATTTGAACTTCAAGAAGGAGGAGACTTATGTTACAGACATACAAATCCTATACCAGACGGACGCTGGCTATGCTGCTGGCAGTCCTTGTCGCAGTCGGCGCATTGTTTTCCGGCAGTTTTCCGGTTCATGCAGCCGACGGCACCATCAGCTATAAGGCAGGTGCCAATATCCCTTACGGCAGCTATTTTACCTCCCGCATGAGCTTTGACGGGAGCAATACTGCCTACTGCGTGGAACCACTGAAGAAAACACCTTCCTCTGGTTCCTATTCCTATGACCTTTTAAGCCAGAACTCCCCGCTCAGAAAAGCGCTCTACTACTTAAACGGCGGTTACGGCTACGATAAAGTCGTCAAGGATAAATATTTCAGTGGCTGGAGTGATGATAACAGCTATGTCATCGGACATCTGGTTGTCGCTTACATCTATGCCGGTAATTCCGCTGACACCGGAGCTTTCCATGGCGCCCCGCAGTCCTATATTGATAAAGCACTGGAAGTAGCCAGTGCCATTCAGGGACTTCCGAACCCGCCGGAAGGCTTCCGGGCATTCATCGTTCCGGGACAGGGCAGCCAGACCATTGCCGGAAGCTGGTATCAGGTTCCAAACGGCTGGATCGAACTGAAAAAATCTTCTGCCAACGGAAGCGTATCGGACGGGAATCCGAATTACAGCTTAAAGGGTGCTGTGTATGGGATCTATCAGGGTGAGAAGCTCATCCAGAAACTGACCACTGATGAAAACGGGTATGCCAGATCCGGCGAACTGGAGGAAGGCGATTATACCATAAAAGAGCTCTCTGCTTCCAAAGGCTACATTGTAGACACCAAAGCTCACAAAGTCACCGTAAAAGCAGAACAGACTTCTGCTGCAAACGTAACAGATATTCCGCAGAATAATCCCATGAATCTGGTGCTTGAAAAGCTGGATGCCGAAACAAAGAAAGCCTCCCCACAGGGAGCAGCTTCCCTTGCAAACGCAGAATTTACAGTCAAGTTCTATACCGAGCAGTCTGACAGTGATCCTGCGGAAGCTGGAAAGAAACCGGCACGTACCTGGGTATTAAAAACAGATGTTTCCGGAAAGATGCATTTTACCAAAGATTCCTTTGTAAGCGGCGATGCCTTTTACTATACCAGTGATGGCAAGACCGTCTGTCTTCCGCTCGGTACCATAACGGTACAGGAAAGCAAAGCCCCTGCCGGATACCAGCTCAATCCAACTGTCTTCGTACAGAAAATTACAGGTGACGGTAAGCAGGAAATGGTTTCGGTATACCAGTCTTCTACCATAGAAGAATCTGTCATCCGTGGCGGAGTGAAGATCCAGAAACGTGACAGCGAGACCGGAGAAGCAAAACCGCAGGGTTCTGCCACTTTGGAAGGTACTGTCTTTGCGATCACTACGTTAAATGAAAATCCGGTATTAGTAGACGGAACATCCTACACGAAAGATCAGGTTGTCCTTACACTTACTGCCGATAAATCCGGTTCTGCTGCAACTGCAAAAGATGCTCTCCCATTCGGACATTACCGTGTGGATGAAACAACTGCACCTTCCGGTTATCTGAACAGCGGAAAGATCTCTGTAGAATTTGACATCACAGAACAGGGAAAAATCGTGGAACTGACTGCAAAAGACAATTCCATCTCCAATCAGGTCATCCGCGGGGATCTGGAATTTGTCAAGATTGCTGACGGCAGCCAGAACCGTCTGGCAAATGTGCCATTTAAGATCACTTCCAAAACAACAGGCGAAAGCCATGTGATTGTGACAGATGCCAACGGTTATGCCAGCACTTCCTCCAAATGGAACAAACATACCGCAAATACCAACCGGGGTGAGTCTTCGGAAGACGGCATCTGGTTCGGCACCTCCAAACCGGATGATTCCAAAGGCGCTCTCATTTACGATACTTACACTCTGGCGGAACAGCGTTGTGATTCCAACAAAGGCATGGATCTTTTAACCTTTGAAGTCAAGGTTTATAAGGATTCTGTTCTGATACAGGTTGGAACTCTGACCGATGATGCCATTGAGATCGGCACGACTGCTCTGGATGCCGAGACCGGTACACACATGAGCCAGCCGGCAAAAGAAGTGACCATTGAAGACGTTGTGGAATACGAAGGACTGAAAAAGGGCCAGAAATACAAACTGACTGGAACCTTAATGGATAAAAAAACCGGGGAACCAATCCTTGTGGATGAAAAACCGGTGATTTCTGAAACTGAATTTACTGCAAAGAAATCCTCCGGCTCCGTCAAAGTAACCTTTACCTTTGATGCAACTTCCTTAAAGGGAAAAACAACCGTTGTCTTCGAGGAATTATATCAGGATGAGATGCAGCTTGCAGTCCATACCGACATCAACGATGAAGACCAGACCATCTATTTCCCGGAAATCAAGACTACTGCGAAAGATGCGGACACGAACTCCAATATTTCCTGTGCAAAGGAAGAAATCACGCTGGTGGATACGGTTTCCTTTAAGGGGCTGGTTCCTAACCAGAAATATGAAGTGACTGGAACTCTGATAGATAAAGAAACAAAGAAACCAGTCGAAGCAGACGGAAAACCGGTGACAGCAAAAGCATCCTTCAAGCCAAAAGAATCCGCTGGTACGGTAGATGTTACCTTTACCTTTGATGCCAGCTCCTTAAAAGGGAAAACAGTAGTTGTCTTTGAATCCCTGGCTTACAAAGACAAGGAAGTTGCCGTACACACAGACATTGCGGATGAAGGACAGACTATTTACTTCCCGGAAATCAAAACCACTGCAACAGATGCTGCTTCCGGCACACACTATGCAAAACCGGAAAAAGAACTGACGCTTACAGACCTTGTGGAATACAAAAACCTGATCCCAGGCAAAGAGTACAAGCTGACAGGAACACTCATGGATGCGGAAACCGAAAAACCTTTCGATGTGGATGGCAAAGCTGTGACTGCAGAAACAAGTTTCACTCCGGAAGAAGCTAACGGCAGCGTAGAGCTTTCCTTTACCTTTGATGCCTCTGCACTTTCCGGAAAAACGCTCGTGGCATTTGAAACAATGACTTTTGAAGATCACGAAGTAGCGGTACATGCGGACATCAAAGATGCCAACCAGACCATCTACTTCCCGGAAATCAAAACCACAGCCAAAGACGGCAGTGACGGGGATCAGGATGTCTCTGCTTCCAAGGAAGCGACTATCGTAGATACGGTCACTTATCATGGTCTGATGCCTGGATCTGAGTACAAAGTCATCGGAACCCTGATGAATAAGGAAACCGGAGAGGCTTTGTTAAAAGACGGAAAACCAGTTACCGCTCAGGCAGAATTTAAAGCAGAAAAAGCTGGCGGCTCTGTGGAAGTTACCTTTACCTTCGACGCTTCTGCTCTTGCCGGACAGGATGTGGTTGTCTTTGAAAAGCTCTACTATACAGACGGAAAAACCGAGCATGAGATTGCTTCCCATGAGGATCTGAAGGATGAAGGTCAGACCGTACACATGACGGAGCTTTCGAAAGAACCGGAGACGCCTCCGGTAGCTCCGCCTGTAAAGACCGGCGATGAGACGCCGCTTCTCCTGTATGCCGGAATCGCCATAGCTGCACTTGCAGGTGCAAGTGTCCTGGGCATCGTTTACTTCAAACGCAAAAAGAAACATCAGTAACTCATAACGAAGACTCCTGCAGGCAGCTCCCACATGGAACTGCCTGCTTCTTTAGTAGGTGATGAATATGAAACACCCCCACTGCAAGACAGATGCCAAGCACATCCGTCATTTTCTGAACCTCTGTGAAGGGAACTGGCACTCCTGTATCTACGTCTGGTGCCGCACTTGTAACGCACAGGAAAGCTGTGAGAACTCTGGCTTTTTATTCCATCCGGATGAAACGGGAAGCCCCTGCATCCTCCCTCTTTCAGATGCAGCGCTTTTGTTTCCCCGGATACCGGAGCCAACCGAATGTACCGGAAGCATGAGCATTGCTGCTTTTACAGAGCTTTATCTGCCCTATCTGGCCGCTCAGAAGCTGCCTTTAAAGCCATGTCCCATTCCGGCACTGCTCCGGCTTCAGGAGAACCAGCAATATGACTGGTAACAAAAAGTTGCACTTTCAGGCTCTTATACGTACAGGATATGTAAAGAAAGGAGGCACTGCCTATGTTAAACGTAATTTCAATCATCCAATGTATCGATCAGGTCTTTACGAACCTGATATTTATTCCCATGATTTTTGTCCTGTATGTGAAATTCCGTCCGAAAAAGCCATGGACCAGAAGGCGCAGGAACACTTACCTGCTCTGTCTGGTACTGATCAGCTTATTCCTGCTACGGATTTTCTGTGAGAAGTTCATCTTTACACCGGTTAATTATCCACGTTTCACAGACAGCGGCTTATTCCCGCTCATCCGAGCAATTTTCTATCCCGGCATCTGAAAAATGGGGATTCGTGCCATTTAGTCCGAATCTGGGATCAGTATCCGCTTGCGTCCTATGGGAATTCATCACCTGCTTACTTACAATATAAGTATACAGTACGTACTGGTTATTCACGTACACGTTACGTATCGTGTATGTACAAGCGAGGTGAAAACAGATGAAGAAACCAAAAATCATCCGCTGCCCTTACTGCGGCGGAACAGCAATATTAAGAGATGCATCCTTTGTATATGGAACGCATTCTCATGGCGGACAGGTTTATGTCTGCTCCCACTATCCATCCTGCAATTCCTATGTCGGGGTACATCCGGGAACCAAGATACCAAAAGGAACGCTCGCCAACCGGGAGCTTCGTCAAAAGCGGATTCAGGCACATCGAATTTTCGATCAGATCTGGCAACAGGGCATCCTTTCCAAACCGGAAGCATATCGCTGGGTGGCAGATAAGTTCTGTCTGACAGATAAGCAGGCTCACATCGGACAGTTCAGCAACTATATGTGCGACCAGCTCATTCGGGAATCCGCAGATGTTTTAAAGAACAACCATATTCCCTTCCGCCTCCGGGCAGCCAGCTGAAAGGCGGTGATTGATGATGACCTTACCACTAAATAAAAAGCAAAAACAACTGGTGGAAAAATCCATGGATCTGGTTCCGATCATGATTCGTTCCATGACCCGCACCGCTGCCTATGTAACTGAGGAAGAACAACAGGAATTATGTCAGATTGGATATCTGGCTTTGTGCCGGTCGGCTGTCGGATTTGAGGAAGGAAGATCATTCCAGCCTTATGCCAAAACTATCATCCGTCATGCCATCTTTGACTACTGGCGGAAAATTGCCCGTGACCGCTCCATGCTCTGTTCTCTGGACGAAGCATCATCTGAAGATGAACATCTCCATTATCGTGATTTGTTTTCCTACGAGGATACACAAACAACTCACCCGGAAAAGGACACAAACCAGACCTTGCTTCTTGAGCATTTAACCCAGCTTGGCACCGGACAGTCCTCAACTATTCAGAAGGGAATTGTAGCCCTCTATCTGCAACAGCAGGGATATACCAGCTTTGACTTGGCAAAACACTACCAAGTACCAGCCAATCGTGTACGGGCATGGCAGAGCAAAGCACGGAAACTATTACAGCAGGATGATGCACTCTATGCACTTCTGACTTAACCTTGAAGGAGGGAACTTTTATGCTGACACTTTATACTGCTGTCGGAACCTTAAAATTTCAAAAAACGACAGGCGGAAAATCCATTCCTCTTGTAATCAACGATGGACAAGAATATGGACTATCGGATGACGAGCTGCTGCTCTGGAGCTGTCTTGCCTTCCAGATTCTGACGCTCCATGAACTCCAGGATGCCTATACCCTGCGCCAGATACAGAAAGAAGGTCCGAAAGGCTTATCCTTCCAACACTATCTGAACCGACTTTCCTTACGCGGTCTGGTTGTAAGCGGAATTGGACTGACAGGGGTGGATGCCTTATATCGCCTTCTCGGCAGTCTGACCATTATTCCCTTGAAGGATACCTTTCCCATCCGGCTCTTTGGCTGCGTTCAGCTTTATCTGGAAGGAACTATTGGTGCAAAAGAGTTTGGCAGATATTTAAAGAAGAAACCCTCTTCACCGATGGAAGATACCATTCTGAAGCTGGCTGATAAGGTATCCCTCACGACCGCTGAGCTTGTCACAAGTATGGAGCAGGAAAAAGTAATCCACAACGAATCGGATATTATGGATGAGTTATACACAGAACCGGAGACAACTTACCAAACACTTGTGGATGATGTCCAGATTCACCATACCCAGTATCCAGTGCTGCAGGCTATTGCTAATTTGTACCTGAATAAACAAATCACATTTCATACATGTTAAAGGAAGGAACCTTATGCCAAAACCATTTTTCACAAAGCTGGTTGCCATCAGTGCAATCGGCTTTTTCTGTGTACTTTTTGGGTGCATCTTCGGGATCGCCACCCATGACCGGCTCTTTATCCTCATGAGCCTCCTCATCGGAATCTGCAGCATCTTGCGTGCACTCAGTTTCTACCACCTGATCCATACACATGCTTATCTGTCACTGGACGTAAGCTGCACGAAACGGGAACAGACACTCTTCGGGAAAAACCAGCAATATTGGTTTGCCAGTGATAACGGAAAGGAATACGCCTTCTCACTGGAAAAGAATATCAAACTCCTAGAGGGACATCGGTATCGGCTGTACTTCCGGAAACCACAGCAGGGAACAGGGCAATCGATGCCATGTGCCGGAGATATTCTCGGATATGAAGAACTCACCGATCAACTGCCGGAACTTCCGGATACATCCGTTTAGATAGAAAATGAGCCGCCCGTACTGCATCACCCCTTGGTATGCTCCCCGTCAAGAGGACAATAAAAAATAATAAATTTTTGTATCGTCAGCCATGCTATAGCTGGCGATATTTTATGCTGCTTTTGTATATTGCTCATGATATT